>JABIFK010000644.1 GCA_018650745.1 Candidatus Latescibacterota bacterium
CGAAATGAACTTGAATCCTCGTGTACCATCGAACCGTTCGGCAGCAGTCATGAGCCCCATATTGCCAGCACTAATCAAATCGGCCAAGGGTACACCGTGGTTTTGATATTCACGAGCAACACTCACAACAAAGCGCAGATTGGCTGCTACCAGCTTATCTCTGGATCGTTGACATCCTTTGCGAATCTTTTTGGCCAACTCAATTTCTTCGGCCCCAGATAGTGGCTCAGATGAAGCAATATCTCTTAAATAGAGATCCAGCGATTCACTGTCTTGAATCATGATTCCAGCCAAGGAAAACCTCCCGGTTGAGGGGTTAATAAACCAATCGTTTTTTATATTTATAAAGACGGTGTAGTGTGCGCATTACAAACACGCGCCAAACTACGCGTAAAGTAGTGTTTCATTTCGGCAGATGTTTGACATGCCAACAGATCTTTGCGAAACTCAGCAGCTTGGAATAACTCAGCCAATTGTGCTAAAAAAGGCAAGTACACAATTGGCACGGCCTCTGGCATAGCCAACATACAAACAACATAAACAGGTTCTGGATATGCTTCAGTGTGAAATGGAATGCCTGTTTGAGAAATACCCAAAGCCAAACTCGGTTGTGCAACAGACCGACAACGTGCGTGTGGCAAAGCAACGCCCTTTCCCAAAACTGTGCTTTCCAAATCTTCCCGATCTAACACAGCTTGTAAAAAGCGCAAACTATCAGTTACGTGTTCAGACTGATAAAGCCGATCCACAAGTTCCTTAATAGCCCCCATGCGATCTTGAGATCGCAATTGTGGAACCATCAAAGAAGCTTCAATGTGAAAAGGGGTATCTAAATCAGACTCCTGTAAATAAATCAATTCTTGTGTCACAACAGTCCCCCGAACTGTTTTGAATCATCTACCAAATGCAGAAATTGCATCATCAAACCAAAAAATTTCAATACGGAAAGAACAGAAAAACGCATAAGCCACATTAAGAATAACAACTTAAATACAAAACCACTGATACAACGATACGCTTACGTTCTCACGTGCTATTTAAGTAGCAACATGAATGCCACACCCGTAACATTATTATAACATATTGTTAAACATACGAAAGGGTCTGCAGGTTACATTTTATTGTTCGTCTATCACAAACAAAAAAGTGCAAATATTGCACCCAAACATCCGAGGCGTGCAACATTTGCACTCACAATACACGATCAGCACCCCAAAAACCAGCTTTCGACTTAAAAGGGTTTACGAACGCAATTCATACTTCTTAATTTTGTACTGCAGAGCCCGCAAACTGATTCCCAACAATTCTGCGGCCTCTTTGCGATTTGACGTAATATCCTGTAAAGTATTTGCAATTAAGATGCGCTCGGCTTGCTCTATTGACATACCAGCTTTCAAACCGACAACCTTAGGTTCGTCTTTGGCCGTTCGAACGCGGCTTGGCAATTGATGTCGTTTCACTTCTTGATCGGGGCAGGTCACCACCAATCGCTCAATAACATTTTTTAACTCACGTACATTACCCGGCCATTCGTAGTTGAGCATTTGCTGCATCGCATCCGTATCTAACTGTTTGCGTGATTTGTGATGCAATACACACAGTTGGTCTAAAAAGGTTTCTACCAATAAGGGAATATCTTCATGGCGTTCTCGCAATGGTGGTAAACGTATAGGAACCACATTGAGTCGGTAATAAAGATCTTCACGAAAACGCCCTTCCGAGACTTCGTTCTCTAAATCCCGGTTGGTTGCAAAGATCGTGCGCACATCCATTTTGGTGCTTTGGGTACTGCCCACAGGGCGATAGGCTTTTTCTTCTAAAACACGAAGCAAATCCACCTGATTGGCCAATGGAATTTCACCCACCTCATCAAAAAACAAGGTCCCTCTTTCTGCTGCCGCAAAGTGTCCGTGTTTATTCGTATCTGCACCGGTAAATGCACCTTTCACATAACCAAATAACTCAGCTTCAAATAAAGATTCAGAAAATGCACCACAATTCATCGCAATCAAAGGTTGCTTCTCGCGCGAACTACGCTGATGGATGGCACGCGTAACCAATTCTTTTCCCGTACCAGTCTCCCCTGTGATTAAAACAGGCACGTTTGTCATTGCAGCCTGACCAATAACATCACAAACCTGAGCCATTGCTGCACTGTGATGAACGATCTCTCCAAATGTTTCAGAAGACCCTAATCGAGCACGCAATTCTTTATTTTCGGCTACCAACGCCTGACGATCTAAAAGATGTTGTAACGATAAGCGCAAGCGCTTCAAATCAACAGGTTTGGTCAAATAATCATATGCCCCCAAACGCATGGCATCTACAGCCGTTTCAACTTCTCCAAAAGCTGTAATCATAATCACACCAGTATCAGGACTAGAATCACGAACCAATTGCAAGAGATACAATCCATCTCTGCCGGGCATCTTGAGGTCAAAAACAGTTGCATGATAGACATTGTTTTTTAAAAACAGCTCTGCTTCAAGACCGTCGTGTGCAACATCCACGACATACCCTTCTTTTGCAAGGGCCTCTTTGAGACCTTCGCAAATATAATATTCGTCATCTGCCACCAGAATTCGAATGTTACCCATAAGCATCATAAACCACCTTTATTATCAGCATTTTTCTTTTTTTCAGACACTGGCAAGTAAATATAAAATGTCGTTCCCTGCCCCACACGGCTGCTCAGATCCAAATGCCCGCCATGTTGATAAATAATGCGTTGCACGATCGATAAACCCAACCCAGTTCCTTCATCTTTGGTTGTATAATAAAATTCAAAAATCCGATCTCTTTCGGTATCAGAAATCCCACACCCCGTATCAGACAAAACCAAACAAACCTGATGTGCTTCCAAATCCATTTGCGTACGTGCCACCAATGTCCCGCCCCCTTCCATTGCCTGAAATGCATTAACGGTCATATTCAGCACCGCTTGAGCCAATTGATCCTCATCACCATCAATAGCAAGCATATCACCCGCCAACTCTAAGGCCAATTCAATATTGCGCTCACGCGCTTCGGGTGATACCAATTCAAAAACATGCCGCACCACATCATTAAGCATTAAACGTTCCAAATGCAGTTGTGGATTGCGCGAGAAACGCAAAAAATTGTGCACAATGCGATCCATCCGCTTCATTTCGGTTTGGGCTATCGTTAAACGACGCATCAGTTTTAAGCGCAAATCATCAGGTACCCCCTCAAGGTCTTCTCCCAGAAGCTGGAGCTGAATATCAATGGCTCCCAAAGGATTGCGAACGTCATGGGCAACAGATGCAGCCAACCGCCCCAAGGACGTCATTTTTTCAACTTGCCCCATCTCCCATTCGCTGCGCTTCACTTCTGAAATATCACGCACAGTCAAAACCACACCAGCTTGTGTTTGAGCATTTAGGAAAGAAGTGTTTACACGTAAATGCTGCATCCCCCCTCCCGCAAGATGATGAACCAAATCGACATCTGTGAACAATTGCCGTTGCACTAAACCAGCCTTAAGCATACGCAAAAGATCAGGTCGATCCGCCAACAAAAATTCGGGCGATTGGCCCATAATTTTATCTTGGGACTTAGCGAGTAGCTTTTGCACATAAGAATTGGCCATCACAACCTTTTGCATTTGATCAAATGCCAAAATGCCTTCACCTAAACTTTCAACTATCGAAATACCATAATCAGCAACATCAGACATAGGTGTATCCTTTGCCATACGCGAAACAGACCAAGTGCTCTTCACGAAGATTCATTTGAAACGCTCACAGAAACAACATAAACGTTAATTGTCTCAGATTCATTATTAAAATTTAAATGCAATTACCTTGACAGCAACCAGATCTGCGTGATATAATTACCTACATCTTATAAGGTCTTACTTCACCATTAAAAAAGCTTTTGGGTAATATGTCTTCGACGGTCCAAAACACCACATCTGCGGCGTGGCACACACTCCATCAAATTTGCCTACAAGAACAAGACCACATCATGTCTCTTTGGCAACAGCATATCCAAAAGATGGAAACCCTCACATTACGTGAAGATCTTCAAGAAAACACCCACCATCAACATCGCCTCTCAGGTTTTCTCGACCGCATCATCAAACAGTTGGCACACCCGGGTGATTACCAACATTTGCGCTTACACATTTTGTCGGATCAACACGACACCTTTACCCCCGATGCTGCAGGCAGAGTGATGTTGGGCCTGAGAACCATCTTGCTCCAGCACGTTACGCAAAACATTCCATTGGACCAGTACCCGAACTGTGAACATATACTGGATGAAATTCTGCTGCGCGTATCAGAGTATTACCACGAAAAGCGTTATCGTGAGCTTGCCAAACGCGAGCAAGGTCATTTGCGAAAACACAATACCGAAATCGCACAGTTACTCGATGTCGAAAAAAAACGATCGACTCATTTTTCGACCATTAACCATGTTGCACAGATTGCACTCTCTTCGCTGGAGCCAAACGAAATTTTTAGACGTGTCGTACATGAAGTCCAACAAAGTTTTGGTTATCAGCACGTCTCTTTATATGTCGTCGAACTCGATGCAAAACACATTGTCATGCATGCGCGTGCTGGTGTATTTGAAGACAATTTTCCCGAAGGATATCGTCAAGAGATCGGACAAGGTATTGTTGGATCCGTGGTTGCTTCCAACACACCATTTTTGACCAATGATGCCCCAAATGAACCACGCCGCATCATCGCTTTTCCCGAAGAAAAAAATACCCAAGCAGAACTCTGCGTGCCAATTTGCAGGGGAGACCGGGTTTTAGGGGCGTTAGACATACTCAGTCAAGACAAATCGGGTTTTGACCAAACCGACGCGCGATCTCTTAGGGTGCTGGCAGATCAATTGGCGTGGGTGATTCACAATGCACGCCTCTACCAAGAAACACGGGAACTAAAAGAATTCAGTGAACAGGTTTTACAAACCATCCCATTGCCACTCTTATTGCTCGATTCAACCTTGAACGTCGTCTTTGCCAATAGCGAATATATCAGCTATCACAATTTAGACACAAACAGTGTCATCGCCAACCCTCTTCAAAAAAGTCGTCCCGATTCTTATTTGGTCTCCAAAGAGGGCCGAGAGGTATTGACACAGGTCTTCAAGACAGGCGAACCACAACATCTAACAGGGATCAAACTGCCAACAGGTACGTATCTCAATAGGGTTGTAGAAATACTCATAACCCGCTTAGAAACCGCAAATGATGCGCCATTGGCACTGGTGGTTATTGAAGACATTACCGAAAGCCTCGAAAAAGCCTACGAATCGTCACTCTTACGCCAAATCAGTCAGACGATGCAAGGTATTTTGGATACACACCGTCTCCTCTATACCATTTTAACCTGCGTAACAGCGGGCACGGGGCTTGGCTTTAATCGCGCAATATTATTTCAAGTGGATGCCGACACCAACATGCTGGACGGGAAAATGGGGGTTGGGCCAGCAAACCAAGAAGAAGCGTCTCGAATTTGGACAGAACTGGCACTGCGAAATCCCAGTGTAGATGATATTTTGGCACAATATGACCTACAAGAATCTCCTGAATTGACAAAGCTTTCTCAGGCAGCCCTACAGATTCAAATAACACTGGATGATCCTGAAGACATTTTGGCGAAAGCAGTAAGAGAACAACAAACCTTCACCATCACCGAAGAAGATGCACTAACCATTAGCCCCGCATTGTGGGCGGCATTGGGTTCCACCCATTTTGTGGTCACACCCTTGGTTGCCAGAAACCAAACCATTGGCGTTATTGTTGCAGACAATCTCTACAGTGGTTCTGCCATTACCGAAGACAGCGTGGATCTCTTGCGTGCCTTTGCTGGCCATGCAGCACTTGCTCTTGAGAACGCAAAGCTTTATCAAGAACTCCAAGATAAAATTGATCAATTACAACAAACCCAAAAAGAACTGCTCCAATCGGAACGCCTTGCAGTTATCGGAGAGTTATCGGCACAAATAGCCCATGAAATTCGCAACCCCCTGGCAACCATTGGTGGTTTTGCCCGCTCTCTTTTACGCACGCCAGACCCTGAACGCACAAAAACAGCGGCCCAAATTATCGCCAAAGAAGTAACACGTCTTGAAGTGCTGTTGACCGATATACTCCATTACACACGCCCCCGACCTTTAGCGTGCAAAAAAGTCTCATTACCTCAATTTGTAGAAGACATCCAACAAATGATTGGCAATGGTTTGGAAGAACGGCAAATTACCAGCTACACACAGGCAGAAGAAAATTTGCCAGAAACATATATTGACCTCGACCAATTCAAACAAGTACTCATTAACTTACTAAAGAATGCATATCAAGCGATGCCAGACGGAGGCGAACTCACTGTATTCATTAGAAGCAAGACAGGCTCCATACCGACGATTGAAATCGAAATACGAGACACCGGTGAAGGCATGGCATTAGAGGTCCAAGAAAAATTGTTCACACCTTATTTCACAACCAAAACCACAGGCACGGGGTTGGGGTTGGCCATTTGCAAACAGATAGTTGAAAGACATGGTGGTCACATTTTTGTGCAAAGCAACGTCGGTCAAGGCACTTCCGTTTTTATACATATACCTCAAGTAACGGCTTCTGAAGGAGAAAGCACATGAAAAACATTCTCATAGCAGATGACGACACAAATTTGGCACTGCTTTACGAACAAGAACTCTCCGACGAAGGCTACCAAGTCCAGGTCGTTCATGATGCAAGGGCGGCTATTGAACGCGTGCAACAAAACCCACCCGACCTTTTGGTGCTCGATATATGCATGCCAGGCATGGATGGCATAGAAGCCCTCAACAAAATACTGGGCATCAACAATCAATTACCCGTGATACTCAACACCGCCTATAGCAATCACAAAGACAACTATTTGACTTGGTCTGCCGATGCCTACGTGGTCAAATCATCGGACCTGACCGAACTCAAAGATGCCATCCAAAATATCTTGGCCAAAAAAAGTGAGGGAGAGTAAAAATGTCCACAGCCAATCGGTCTGAACTGCTCAAAAACACACTCACAATGATTCTAGCTGGTGGACAAGGTGAACGGTTGCACCCCCTCACACGCAACCAAGCAAAACCCGCAGTACCTTTTGGTGGCATGTATCGCATTATCGATTTCACGCTATCCAACTGCCTCAATTCTGGCCTACGACGCCTGTATGTGCTTACCCAATATATGTCGAGCACACTCGACAGGCACTTACAAAAAGGCTGGTCCATTTTCAATCCAGAATTAGACGAATATATTTTCACTGTGCCACCACAGTTTCGTCCGGCTACCAGTTGGTACCGCGGTACTGCAGATGCCATTTTCCAAAATGTGGACCTCCTTGAAAAAGAGCGCCCAGAGCACGTTCTCATCTTGGGGGGAGATCATGTTTACAAAATGGACTACAGCAAAATGATTCAATTCCACCTGGATCAAAAAGCAGACCTAACGGTTGCCTGCATCGAGGTGCCCATTAAGACAGCAACCGAACTGGGCGTTATGGCCATAGATTCGGAGAACAGAGTGGTTGGTTTTGAAGAAAAACCCGAGCACCCTAAACCCACCCCAGACAACCCAGACCTTGCTTTGGCATCCATGGGAATTTATATTTTCAGCACCAATGTATTGGTTCGTCGTTTGTCTGAAGATGCCAAACGCAACACCGCACATGACTTTGGTAAAAATATCATTCCCGACATGGTTGATTCAGGGCGTGTCTTTGCTTACAACTTTAAACACGGCAATCGCAACGACAATGTCTATTGGCGCGATATTGGCCTACTAGATGCCTACTGGGAAGCCAATATGGACCTGGTCTCAAATCAACCAGAATTCAACTTATACGATCCCACTTGGCCCATCCGCACACACACACCTGCTTACCCACCATCACGCCTGCACATTTGTCAAAAAGACTCGTCCCGTGTTGTTGTGGCACAAGGCTGCATAGTTGAAAATGCTCAAATTGAGAACTCTATCTTATCACCCGGTGTGCACATTGGCCCTGGGTCTGAAATCTCCGATTCAGTACTCATGGAAGGCGTACATATTGGTGAGAATGTTCGCCTACACAAAGCAATTGTTGATGAAGGTGTACATATTCCGTCGGGTACCCAAATAGGTATAGATGCAGCATCAGATCAAAAACGTTTTTCGGTGACCGATGGCGGCGTCGTTGTCATCCCAAAAGGCATCCCCATCGAATAACCGCGCATTAACATGCACAAATTCAAAACACACTCTCGTCACTCAAAGAAAACACCCAAAGACACCCATGCCAGAACATACAGAACCCAATATAAAGCTACCCAAGCGCTTACCAGTGTTTCCTCTTCGCGATA
>JABIFK010000468.1 GCA_018650745.1 Candidatus Latescibacterota bacterium
CAGACTGTAAGCGTTCTCGAAATTCTTTGCGGGAAAAGTCACCTGTGAAGACACGTGAATCAGACATGAGAAATCCTTTCGAAGTGCTGCACCTATTGGATGTTTAATGTGGACACAGTTTGGGCATTGAGATCAATGACACGAATAGCATGGTTATTGGTATCGGCGATGTAGAGCAAGTGATTGTGAACGGCTAGGCCTGCAGGCTCGTTGAATTGGGCCATAAGCAGGTCACCATCGCGATGGCCTTTGCTTGAACCTGCAAGTGTGGTTGCTGTTTTCGTATTGGGATCAATGGTTTTGATTTTGTGGTTGTAGGTATCGGCAATGTAGAGCACGCCATTGTAATAGGTGATTCCCATTGGATGTTGCAACCTTGCTGTTGGATAGGGGCCATCTTGATCGCCAAATTGAAAGAGTGCCTCGCCAATGAGGGTTTCGATATGTCCTGAGGGATGGATATCGGCATGGCGGATGGCACTGGTTTCACTGTCGGCAAAAAAGAGGTGCGTGCCGTTGGTGGTTATGCCGCTGGGCTGAGCGAGTGTTGCCATAAGCAAAGACCCATCATCGAGCTCTTCACGGCTGGAACCTGCATGTGGGCGTGCGTGAAACCCGTTGAGATCGACGGACCAAATTTGATGCGCACCGGCCATAGCAACATAGAGGGTACTCTTATGAACAAGCAAATCCCAAGGTGAATTGAGTGCGCACATCTTGCCCGTACCGGGTAGGTTAAATTGTTGGGCTTGCTGGCCGGTGCCAAGAATGGTTTGTACTGTGCGTGTGGCAAGGTTGACTTGGCGAATGAGATGATTTCCGGTATCTGCTATGTAAAGCTGATCACCAACGAGATATAAGCCTTGTGGATGTTGCCATGTGCTGTCTTCAAACGTGCCATCACTTTGACCTTCTGCTCCACTGCCAATGGTATCTTGAATATGGCCATTGAGATCGGTAATGATTACGCGGTTGTGGTTGGTGTCTGCAATGAAAAGCTGATCGTTTGCTGCGTGAATTTTTCCGGGGAAGGATAAGGTTTGATGGGGTGTTGTTGAGCGTCCTATCTTGATTTGTGCGGGATTGAGCGCATTTTTTTTATCAAAGTGTGCAATGAGCTTTGATATGAGGGGGTCGAATAACGGGTAGATGCCTTCTCCTGAGTGCGTGCCTACAATACGCCCTGTGGGATTGATCAGCATAAATGAGGGCCAAGCGTGAATATTGTAGGCTTTCCAAATTTCGAAATCGCAATCGTTGACCACTGGGTGGTCAATTTCGTAGCGTTGAATGGCCTGTTCGATGGCACTGGTTTCTTTTTCTGTTGTGAACTTTGCTGAATGCACTCCAATAACAACGAGTTCACTGGGGTATTTTTGTTCCAAACGTTTCAGTTCGGGTAACACGTGCATACAATTGATACAGCAATAGGTCCAAAAATCGATCAAAACGATTTTGCCATTAAGGTCGGCCAATGTAAAGGCCCGATCGGTATTGAGCCAATCGAGATCCGTTGGAAACTCTGGTGCGTGTATAACACCGTCTAATGGATGTATGGCCATAGAGATGATTCTGAATGGGTTGATATGGATGGTGAAACCGAATGGCAATATATCAATAGGTTTGGGCACGAGCAATATGTATTCATTGCAGATACGGTTTTACGTGACAGATCCCCTTTTTTTTGTTTACTTGCATGGTCATTGGTGCGGAAGTATCCAAGAATAGAGTGAATATTGCTTTTGTGTGTTTCCGTTTTACGTCGCAGTTTCTAATATAGAGGGAGCGTATGCAACGCAAGTTTTTAATTCCGGTCGTATTTGCCTTGGTATTGGGTTTGGGGTGGGTGTCGTCTTATTATACCGATTGGCTGTGGTTTTCCAGTTTGGATTATCAGGGCGTGTTTTGGGGCACGCTAAAGGCCCGTTTCTTTTCGGGTGTGTTTTATGGTCTTTTTGCTGCTGTTATTGTGGGTTTAAACTTGTTGTTTGTTTCTAAGTTTACGCGCCAAGCTTTAGAGGCAGGGGGCACACCTTTCGAAGGGGAGTTTCCTGGTGAAGGGTTGTTAAGATCACCTATAGGGTATGTATTGATTGGTGCGGTCCTGGTACTCATTTTGGGTAATGTCGGGTCGTCGCAATGGCCTACGGTGTTGCGGTATTGGCATGGTGGGGATTTTGGGGCCAGCGATCCTATTTTTGGGAAAGAGGTTGGGTTTTATGTATTCGATTTGCCTTTGTATCAGTTTACCATTGGCTTTTTGATTGCGTGTGTGGTGGTATCGGCCATTGCTAGTGCTGTGATTTATATTGCAGCAGGTGGGATTCGCATTCAAGAGCGTATTCAACTGATGCCACGCCCGGTGGCGCATTTGTCGGTTTTGGGTGGTTTGTTTTTGTTGTTCTCTGCTGTGAATTATCGATTGAAGATTTATGACCTGTTGTATTCTCAAAACAATGTGTTTTTTGGTGCGGGTTATGTCGATGTGAATGTGCAAGTTTGGGTCTACTGGTTTTTGGTGGCGGCCTTTGTTGTAACTGGTGTGATGGTGTTGCGCAATGTAAAGACGCGTGAGGCGCGTCCACTTATTATGGGTTTGGGTGTATTTTTGGTGGGGGCGATTGGTTTGGGTAACATTCCGGGTGCGATCATTCAAAAGGTTGCGGTCGATCCAACAGAGTTAGAACGCGAAGCACCATATATTAAGCATAATATTGATGTAACACGACAGGCTTATGCGCTAGATCGCGTCGTTGAAAAACCGTTTGCGGCATCTGAAAATTTAACGGCGGCAGATATTGAAGCCAATCCGCTAACGATCCGAAACGTGCGTATCTGGGATCAACCCCCAATGGCACAAACGTTTCAACAAGTTCAAGAAATTCGGCCGTATTACATTTTTCCAAATGTCGATGTGGGGCGCTATACAATTGATGGTGTATATAGCCAGGTGATGTTGTCTGGGCGTGAATTGGATACCAACCGATTGCCTGCGCAAGCCCGCAACTGGGTGAATGAAAAGTTGCAATATACCCATGGGTATGGTGTGGCGATGAGCCCTGTGACAACGGTGACGCCTGAAGGTTTGCCTGAGTTTTTGATTAAGGATTTACCACCTGTTTCGTCATCGAAGGATCTGGAGATCACACAGCCAGGCATTTATTATGGCGAGCGGACGTATGGGAATGTGATCGTGAAGACGGGTGCTGAAGAATTTGATTACCCCCGTTTAGATGGCAATGCATTTACGACTTATGAAGGCACGGGTGGTGTACCCATTGGGAGTTTGATTCAACAGTTGGCGTTTGCCGTTCGGATGATGGATGTCAATTTGTTGTTGAGTACATACATCAAATCGGACAGTCGCATTATGTTTCGCCGGCAAATTGTGCAACGTGCTCGTGAAATTGCACCCTTTTTGTTTTTTGATTCCGATCCTTATATGGTGGTGTCCGAAGGTCGTTTGTTCTGGATATTGGATGCGTATACATCTACGAATATGTATCCATATTCAACGCGCATGGGCAGGTCTCAGATCAATTATATTCGCAATTCAGTGAAGATTGTGGTCGATGCTTATAATGGGGCGATTACCTTTTACCAAGCCGAACAAGAGCCGTTGGTAAACACCTATGCTGCAATGTTCCCAACGTTGTTCACGCCCTTGAGTGAGATGTCTGCAGATTTGCGGACACACTTGCGTTATCCGGTCGACCTGTTCCGCATTCAGGCCACGATGTATAAGAGTTACCATATGCAAGATGTGCAGTTGTTTTACAATCAAGAAGATTTATGGGAAATTCCGAATGAGATTTACAGCGATCGCCCACAAATGATGGAGCCGTATTATATCATTGTGAAACTGCCGGGTGAAGATCGTGAAGAGTTTTTGCTGATGGTGCCTTTTACGCCTGCCAAAAAAGACAATATGATTGGTTGGCTGGCTGCCCGATGCGATGGCGAGAATTATGGGGATTTGTTGGTGTATACATTGCCCAAAGAGAAGTTGATTTTTGGCCCCATGCAGCTCGAAGCGCGTATAGATCAACAGCCCGATATTTCGAGTCAGTTGACTTTGTGGGGGCAACGGGGTTCGGAAGTGATTCGTGGGAATTTGTTGGCGATTCCCATTGAGTCCTCCTTTTTATATGTTGAGCCCATTTATTTGCAAGCACGCCAAGAATCAGAACCCCAACAACAGTTTGGGCAAGAAGGTGGTGGGCAACAACAGCAGCAGCAACAAGCACCACAGCGTCCAAACAGGCAAAGCACCGCCATTCCAGAACTAAAGCAGGTGATTGTGGCGTATGGCGGGCAAGTGATTATGCGCGATACGTTTGAAGATGCACTTAACGATCTGTTTGGTTCGGGTGCTGGGCGTACGCTGGTTCAAGAAGAAGGCGGGGCACAACCTGCATCTGGTATGCCGCAAGTTATTCAGGTAGACCAAACAGCCGTTCAGTTGGCGAATGAAGCCGATCGGCAATATCAATTGGTACGTGAGTCGATGCAGAAATGGGATTGGTCCAAAGCAGGGGATGCGATGAAAGCTTTGGAAAAATCGATTCAAGAGTTGAAAACCTCGTTGGAGAAATAGAAACAGTCGCAGAACCGTCGCAGGTCTGCAGGTCATAGGTCACAAGTTGGAACCTAGGAATATGATAGATTTTGGTTCTGACCTGCGACCTGTAGACCTGTGACCTGCGACCCTTTTTTTTAGGAATGTCTATGATCCACACCACATTATCCACTGCCGGTTCAACCCGAGGCACAGCCTATGGGATGAGCAATAAGATTGTGACACATGAAGGCAAGACACATATCACGTGGCTGGATATGGATCATAAGATTTATGTAACCACCTATGATCATGAGGGAGAGACTTGGTCAGAGCCTGTGTTTGTTGGAAATGGGGATGATAATCATGCGGGTGCGGCATTGACGATGGATTCGAAGGGGTTTTTGTATCTGGCTTTTGGACCCCATCATAATCCGATGCATCATATGGTGAGTGTGAGAGTCAATGATGCTTCGGCGTGGAAACCTCTGGGGTCTTTTGGTGGTGTAAATGCAACATATCCGAGTTTGGTGTGTGATCAACACGATGTGTTACATGTTTGTTATCGGGGTGCCTATGAACGAGAGCGTCCGTGGGGTGTTTTTTATCAGCAACGATCTATTGATGGAGATTGGTCTGAACCGATCAAATTGGTAGATCCAAAAGGTCCAGCGGCGTATGTGCATTTAGAGAATGCGCTTCATGCGTATGGCGATTATTTGTATCTGTCTTTTCATATGGCACTTGGAACTGAGGGCGACCCGAAAGATATTCGTGGGCGTGGTTTTGGTGTGATGCGTTCCATTGATGGTGGCAATACGTGGCAGGCAATGACGGGGGGG
>JABIFK010000831.1 GCA_018650745.1 Candidatus Latescibacterota bacterium
CTTCTGGTATAGTGAGCGCCATTGGGCGAGGTAATTTACAATTGCTTGATTATGAAGATTTTATTCAGACCGATGCGGCTATTAACCCAGGCAACAGTGGTGGGGCAATGGTGAATATGCGCGGAGAATTGATAGGTATCAACACGGCGATTTTATCGCGCAGTGGCGGCAATCAGGGGGTCGGGTTTGCCGTGCCAATAAATATGGTGCGCAATATCATGGATCAAATAATCACACATGGCAAGGTGGTGCGTGGGTATTTGGATGTGGCTGTGCAGGATGTTACACCCGGTATGGCAGAAGCACTGGGCATTAAAAGCAAACAAGGGGCTTTGGTTCAAGATGTAGCAGTGGAAGGCGTTGCCGAAGGTGCGGGATTACAGCGTGGCGATGTTATTGTGTCGGTGAATGGGCGTGCGGTGAGGGGGGCAGAGGAGTTTCGCACGCGTATTGCACAGACGCCGCCTGATACAAATGTGCGCTTGGAGGTCATGCGCAAAGGTAAAAAGCAGACGGTGCATGTACAGTTAAGCGGCTTAGATGATCAGATGGTGCGTGCCGATTTGGTAGCCCGCCGAGAGGCCGAGTTGGGCGTTGAGGTGCAAGAATTAACACCCGAGTTGGCACGTCGGTCTGGATATAGTATTTCGTCTGGTGTGGTGATCACAGATGTGCATCAAAGCCGTGCAACACAATATCGGGGCAGTTATGGCATGCGACGCGGCGATGTGATTGTGAGTATTAACGATCAAGCCATTCAGGCAATGGATGATTATGTTGAGGCTTTGGTGGGACTCACTGATGGTGATGAGATTTGGCTACGCATTCGACGCGAATATCGGACTTCTTATCGCACATTTGATGTAGGATTTAAGTTGCCAAAGTAGGGTAAATTGGGTGGTGATGATTACGTGATAAAGGTTTTAAGCGGTCAACCAAAAGGTTGACCGTTTTTGTTTTGCCGTGGATAGGTGAGGTATTGTGCCGATTAGGTTCTGGCCATAATGTCTGCATACAAGCGCTTTTGCGCCGACTTTTTGTTGGTATATGTGCCCAAATAGTCAAATACTGCAAATGTGAAATCAACAAATCCACGCCCTTTTGCTGTGATGATATGTTGATCTTGGACAACGCGTGCATCAACATAATTTTTCCAGGGGAATGGATCGGGTATGTTAAGAGCTTTGATTTTATGTTGTGCGTTCGATGTTGTGAATGGGTGGTTGCCTAAGATGCCTGCACGACCCAAATATTGTGGGCCATTACAAATGGCGGCCAAGAGTTTTTTTTCACGATCCAATTTTTGGATGAGTTGTGTGAGTTCTTCTCCTTGTGGGCAAATGGGACCACCTGGAATAATGAGGGCTTCAATGTCTGTTGCATCTAACATCTCAGAAATGGGTTTGTCTGCGAGATAGGTAAGGCCCGATTCGCTGACAATCGGATTGGTGTCATACCCAACTGTGATAATTTCTTGATTGCCAACGGTGTTGATTTTGTGAAATAACAATGTGATTTCAAAATCGGCCATTGTTTCAGAAATGAAACATAGGATTTTTTTCATTTATTTCCTTGAAAGCGTTATGACCACGCATCACCCCAATTGGTTTTTTTGACGCGTCTCCAATTGGGTTTGTCGCTGCGGGTTACTGTAATGTTTTGCAGGCCATCTTGTGTGCACAGTTGCATTTGAGTATGACCCGTGCGACGTATGGGATGACGCAGAACACGTGCTTGGGCTGGGACGATTGGGGTTTTTGATGCGGCGATGTAAGAGAATTTTTCATCTTCATAACCCAGGTGTCCCACTTTTAGGTGACGATGCAGAGAGGTGCGGTTGAGACGTTGAGAAAAATGGCACCAATCATCAGGAGGTAAAGGACAGGGTTCTTGGTGGGGACACGGTGCGATCAGATGACCGCCACGTTGGATCAGGTCATCACGCAGTTGGCGTATGAGTGCAAAACCGGGCATGGTGCCGGGTTCGATAAGAATGAGGGCAACTCGAGCGGCAGACCAAGCTGCATTCAGAACTTGGCGGGCATTGTCTAAGCTGAGTTCATTGAGCGCATAGGAGCAGACAATGAGATCGTGTGTTGGAAATGTTGGCAACTGGCTCAGGTCTTTTTGCATCCAAGTCGCGTTTTGAAGCCCTGTGTTTTCGGCTGTTTGAGAAAGAGATTTTCCTATTTGTATTAAGGCTGGGTCACGCTCTATGAGTGTGATGTTTTGTATTTCTGAGAAGGTTTGAGTGGCGGCCCAACTTGCGGTGCCTGGGCCCGCACCCAAATCGAGTACACTTTGAATTTTTTGTTCTGGCAAAAGACGTTGTACTTCGGAGAAGACAGCGTTGTTTGCTGCAAAGGTTGCAGGCATGCGTGTGGCAATATATGCAAGCCGATGATTCTCCGACGCCATGAATGTATTGTGTTTCGAACGTTGTGCCCGATAACTTTCTGAAAGTTCAGAGGCTGCTTTGCTTAAGGCTTTTAGATTGGTTGTGGAGAGTTTTTGTTCTATGGCTTGGTGTAGTTTGGGAGGCAGTGGCATGTGGGCTTTCAAGAAGGCGTTGCTTTGTATTGGGGCTATTTAAGACATGGTGTGACCTTCCCCAATATGATAGGTCAGACAGATTTGGCTTTCAGAAAACGCGACATGAAGGGCATTGAGAATGGAACGCATTTCTAAATGCTTATGCATGAGAAGTTTTCCGAAAGCCATGAATACCATTTTGATATAAAAATGAAACTTATACGCGAAGGTCGAAAAAGTTAACCCACGTCTTTGACATAACGCTCGTCGTCTACTTTGTCTTGCAATCTATGCATTTCATCTTTGAGTTGCGGGATGATATCTGCATAAGCAGGGTCGTTGTAAACGTTGAACATTTCTTGAGGGTCTTTTTCAAGATCAAAGAGTTCCCATTCGGGTTCTTTGGTATCGTCTACAGCACCTGTTTGGCCAAGTGCATCGGCATAATAATAAATGAGTTTGTGCTTGAGTGTTCGGATGCCATAATGGGCATAGACATGATGATGCGCCAAGTGCATCCAGTAGCGGTAATACATGCCCGTTTGCCAACCGTCAGGTGTTTCACTGTGCAAGAGCGGGCGGAAGCTTGATCCTTGGAAGGTGTCGGGTTTGTCGATGCCCGCATAATCGAGGAAGGTGGGGGCAAAGTCAACGTTGAGGATCATGTCATCATTGACAGTCCCGGCTTCAATTTCTTTGGGATATCGAATGATAAAGGGCATGCGCAAAGATTCTTCGTACATGAAGCGTTTGTCATCCCAGCCATGATCGCCTAAGAAGAATCCTTGATCTGAGGTATAGATGACAATGGTATTTTCTGCGAGACCTGATTCGTCGAGATAATCAAGCACACGACCGACATTGTCATCAACAGATGCCACACAGCGCAAGTAGTCTTTGATGTAGCGTTGATATTTCCACTTTTTTTCTTCTTCTGGAGTGAGGCCTTCTGGTGTGGGGCCTTTGAGATCGCGTTCACTGAGGTCCCGGTCTACACGCATTTTGGCGGCTTCAGCGGCACTGGCGCGATTTTGATAATCGTCCCAGAAGGTTTCGGGCTCGGGAATGTCAATGTCTTCATACATATCGGCATGTTTGCTATCGGGCTCCCACCAGCGATGGGGGGCTTTGTGATGATACATGAGCATGAAGGGACGGTCTTCGTCTCTGTCTTTGATCCAATCGAGCGAGAGATCTGTGATGATGTCGGTGACATACCCTTCATATTGTTTTTCTTCGCCCATTTCTGTCATCGTGGGGTTGTGGTAATCGCCTTGACCGGGTAAGACATTCCAATAGTCAAACCCTGTTGGGTCATACACATCACCGTGGCCTAAGTGCCATTTGCCAACAATGCCGGTTTGATAACCCTCATTTTGCAAGAGTTTGGGAAAGGTGAGTTGACGACCATCCATTTTGGTACCTAAGGTGGTCATGCCGTTGATGTGGTTATAGGTGCCAGTGAGAATGGCGGCTCGGCTGGGTCCACAGATGGCATTGGTGCAAAAGCAGTTGTTAAAGCGCATGCCTTCATTGGCAATGCGGTCGAGGTTTGGCGTTTCGTTAATACGGCTACCATAACAGCTCATGGCATGTGCGGCATGATCGTCTGACATGATAAAGAGGATATTTGGGCGATCTGACATGGAATCTCCTTGGGTTATAAAGGCGAACCTGAAATGATGGTGCAATATAGATGGTGACACGTGATGCATCAAGTGTTTCTTGGGCGGCAAAGAACAAGGGCAATCTGTAAAACAGATTGCCCTTGTATTTAATAAGTTGGGTTTTATTGTCCTGAAACGTTTTGATCGATGCTTTTAGTCGAGATCTTTGTATTGTTGTTCTAAGTCACGATAGGCCAACCAAACGGCCATACCAAAGAGTGCTAAAAGTGTGATAAAAAAAAGGCCTATTTTTTTCATGGTTGTTGCTCGCTAAAGTAATACAACCAAAACCCAATTGTGATGGTCGCAAAGAGTATGAAACGTATGGCGCGTTCGAGTTTAGACATAATTAGATTAATGTGCTTGAGCCGATTTGAGTAGTTTTACAATGTCGGTATGTTTGCGGGTTTGGGCTTTTTTGAGGGCGGTTCGCCCTCGTTTGTCTGCTATGGTAGGGTTGGCACCTGCGCTCAAAAGCTGTTTGACAAGTTGAGTATGCCCTTTGTCTGCGGCTCTCATGAGCGCTGTATAACCATAGTTGTTTTGTATATCAATATTTGCCCCAGCTTTAATAAGTAAATCGACCACAGAACCATGTCCTTGCTCTGCGGCTCTCATGAGGGCTGTATACCCATGTTTGTTTTTTGCGTTGACATTGCTGTTTGCGGCGATCAAGCGTTTTACAATGTTCGTGTGACCTTGTTGTGCAGAACGAATAAGTGCTGTAAAACCCGACGTGTTTTTGGCCTTCGGATCGGCCCCTGCTTTGAGTGCGCTGTTAACAATGGTGAGGTGGCCTTTGAAAGCGGCCCAAATTAGAGGCGTATACCGATCTTCATCGTAGGTATTGGGGTTGGCACCTGCCTCTAATAATGCTTGTGCAACTTCTGTGCGCCCTTGGTGTGCCGCCCATGAAAGTGCCGTATGCCCTTGAATGTCACGCACGTCTAAATCTGCTTGGGCTGCGATGAGGGTTTGAATGACCTCTATGTGCCCACGAAATGCGGCTCTGATCAATGCGGTGCGTTTGTCTTTGTTCACTGCATTGATGTTGGCACCTTGAGACAGCAATTCTTGCACGTGAGCAGCGTTGCCATTTTTGGCCGCTTCTATGAGGGCTTGGCCAAGGTCTTGTGCACTCACAAAAAGGGGGCAAAAAAATGAGATGAGAAAATATGTGATCAGGTTCTTTTTCATACCTTATAACATAGGCCATTGTATCTGTGTTATCAAGCTTTTGCTGTGTAATTGGCACCATATATTCATAAAATGATCAAACTCTATCGATTTGATGTTATGAATTATAAATGATGTCTATTTACGGAAGGCCTTGTTTTGGCATTGGTAAAGGATATGAACAAAGTTGTACCGCCAATTTTATGATCGATCGTCTCTTTTATATTAGCATGCAACGGAACCCTAAATTGTTTACCTTGCCAAACCTCAGGGAACATCACAGTGCCCTTATCTGTCTATACCACGAACACTTTTGAAACTTGACAAATTATGGGGTATATGACAAAGTTGGTTGTGGTTTGCTGTTTTTGAATTAAGATATATGGGACACGGAGTTTAGAAAACAAGATGCGTTTTTGAAGTTCAAAGGGATTTTACATGTCGATTGTCAACGGTGTATCAAAAGGTTTGTGTGGGGTTTGGATCTTGGTTTTGGGATGGTCTGGGCTTGTGGCTGCCGAAGATGGTGTTGCGCGTGCGTGGAAAACGTTTCGACAAGAAGACGGTTTGGCCCACAATGTGGTAACAACAGTGACACAGACATCTGATGGTGCGATGTGGTTTGCCACAATTAATGGGATCTCGCGCTACGATGGCCAAAATTGGAAAACATTTACAACGCAAGACGGGTTGCCTGCCAATATGGTACGGGATTTGGTCGTGGAATCTAATGGGGTGATTTGGGCGGCCATGAGTGGTAGATTTCTTGGCGATGTGAAGCAGGCTGTTGCTCGATATGCCAACGGCAAATGGGAAGGGCTGGATACACCCAAAGAGTTATTTGGGCGTTTTGGTATTCGCAAGTTTTTTGCCTCGAGTCCCAATACTGGGGGATTGGTTACCGACGATGGTCGGCTGTTGTTGCTTTCGGATGGTAACTTGCGATTGGTTCGGGGTGAAGATGGAGAGGTGTTGCGTGGCGCACAAAGTGTTTTGTTCACAAATGATGGCCAGTTGTGGGTTTCATATGGGCAGGGCCAGCGATCTATGTTTCGATTTGGTTCACCCGGTGGGGGGCGAGGACGTAGGGGTATGGAAGCGCAAGGCATTGGTCTTGTGAATGTAGAGACGGCACTGTGGCAACCCATGCCAGAGTTTGCATCTGTTATTCGAGAGCCCGTGTTGAGTATGGTGCAAGAATCTGATGGTACCATTTGGTTTGGTACCAATGGGGATGGACTTTGGCGATATGGCCAAGATGTATGGACCCGTTTTACAGTTGAAGATGGTTTGCCGTCTAATCGCATACAAGTTGTGAGACCTTTATCTGACGGATCGCTTTGGGTTGGTACGCCTGCTGGTGCTGGTTTTCTGCGAGAGGATGGCAATTGGGTGGTGTATTCCGAGCGCGAGGGTTTGCCCAATAACTTTGTTGAAGATATTTGGTTGGCAGCTGATGGGGCTGTGTGGGTTGGTACGCGGGGTGGGGTCGGGCGATTTGGTACGGCTGGGTGGGTGCATCATTTAAATTGGCCTGGTAAAAAAGACCGAGGTGGCACGGAGTTGGTCCGAGATGAGGCTGGTACATTGTGGGCAGGTACAGCGAGTGGATTGTATAAGTTGGAAGATAATACTTGGCAAGAAGTGGAAGATTTGCGCGAAAGGGTTCGAGGGCCTTTTCTTAATTTTGCTGTAGACGGACAAGGTGTGCTGTGGGGCGCAACGTCAAGCCATGTGTTGCAATTTGATGGCCAACGCTGGAATTTTATTGAAAGATATGGATCTGATCGTCGTCGTGGTATGCGTTCAATTGCGGCAGCACAAAAAGGGGGTGTTTGGCTGGTAGATCGATCGGGCATTTATAGATTTGATGGGCAAAAGAGAGAAACCATTGAAGATGTGCGTATTGCATTGGCTTTGTATGAGGATACTGATGGCGCGATGTGGATTGGTGGGTTGGATGGCGCAATGCGTATTCTTAATGGTGAGCGCCACATTTTTACTGTTGCCGATGGCATGCCCGAAGGTCCCATTAATAGCATCGTTGCCGATAAGGCTGGGCGTATCTGGGTGAGTACCCGCTTTGATGGTGTGGCTGTTTTTGATGCAAAGAAGCAATCCTGGAAACGTGTACCTGGCAACATGGAAGCGCAGTTTAATGGTGTTCGGCGCATTTATCCAGCAGATGATGGCACGGTTTGGATGGCCTCGTCGATTGATGGCGCCATTCGCACAGACGGTACCGTCTGGACGCGATATACTGTTCGTGAAGGATTGCCCAGCAGCCAAGTTTCAGATGTTTGTCAAGACGCTTTGGGGCAGCTTTGGTTTGCAACTGAAGATGGTTTGGCCTGCTATATGCCCGATCAAGATCCTCCAGAAACCTATTTAATCTCGGCGCAAAAACAAATCGCACCCCACCAAAGTGCCGCGTTTGAATTTGTCGGACAAGATGCGTGGAAACTTACCCCCGAGAGCAATCTGCAATTTTCTTGGCGATTAGACAGTGGCGATTGGTCGTCTTTTAAGCGTACGTCTCGGGAGTCTTTTGACGGGTTAAAACCAGGTGATTACCAATTTGAAGTACGTGCTATGGATTTGGCTTTTAACATTGATACAACGCCAGTTTTGCATACCTTTCACGTGTTGGCGCCGGTTTGGAAGCGGCCTTGGTTTATTGCTTTGAGTGTATTGACACTCTTGTTGTTAGCGGTGACGTCGGGATCTGCTTGGCAACGTCACAAACGATGGCGAGTTGCACAGGCACAATTAATTGATGAGTTAGAGTCTGAACTGCAAGAGGCACATGAAATGCAAATGGGTTTGTTGCCTCGTTTTCCTATCACGCATGATGGGTTTGATGTTGCGGGTCGGTGTTGGCCTGCGAACCATGTTGGCGGGGATTATTTTACATATTATTGGTTAGATGACGAACAGCATATGCTGGGCTTTGGGGCTGCTGATGTTTCTGGCAAGGCTATGAAAGCGGCCGTGAGGGCCATGCAGTTGAGTGGCATTTTTCGATATGAATTTCGCGAGGCGAAACCACCTCAGGAAGTCTTAAGCAATTTACATTTGGAATTGCAATCCCATTTAGATTCGGCCAGTTTTATTACATGTTGTTTGGGAATGTTAGATGTGCGTACCGGCCTGATTAATTTGGGCAATGCGGCACACCCCTTTCCGTATCATTACTCGGCTGCAACAGGTGATTTGCGCATGTTGGAGTTGATGTCTGTGCCTTTGGGTATGCAGTTGCCAGTTGGTACAAATACCGATCCTGAAGTGGTTGATGTGGTTTTGGAGCCAGGTGATGCGCTGATATTGTATAGTGATGGTGTGACCGATATGCAAACCGTTGCAGGAGAGTTTTACGAAGAAGAACGACTCGAAAACTTGATTCGCAAACATGTTGGAGATGGCACTGAAGCTTTGATTAATGCGGTATTTGACGACTTGCGAGTGTTTAAGGGAGAAGCGCCCCAAGCTGATGATGTGACTTTGTTGGTGATTAAGAGAAGTGCCTAAAACGTTCACAACAATCGTGTTTACATGAGATAAGCAGGCTTTTTCGCATGTCAATGATGGATGGCTGGCGTGTAGGATGGAATGTTATAGACTGTTTTATATGATTTTATGGGATTTTGAAACAAATGGTGCGTGATTTGCTAAAGCAAGTGTTAGGATATATAAGGTTTTGCTTACTGGTAGGTTTGTAATGGGGGTTGTTATGACAATCAGATGGCCGTGGGCACTGGTTTTTTTATTTTTTCCTGCGTGGGTTATGGCACAAGAACCCGCAAATTTCTCTGTTTCAATAGAACCAGAAACGGTTCGTGTGGGGGAATCTGTCACGGTATGGATTGATGTGACGTTGACGGATGATTGGCATATTTATTCGGCAACGATGCCCGAAGGTGGGCCTTTTCCTACCGAATTTATGCTGTCTGGGACTGGCTTTCAGCAAGTAAGGGCGATTATTCAACCGTCACCCATTAAAGAGCACGACCCTAATTTTGATATGGTCGTGGAGTATTATAGCAAAAAAGTGCGATTTGGTGTGCAGGCCAAGGTTTTGGATACTGCGATGATGGGAAATCTAACATTGTCGGGTGAAGTGACTTATATGCTATGCAATGCCACCTCGTGTTTGCCGCCGGATACATATGTGTTTGAAATGCCTGTAAAAATAGAAGCAGGTGCCCCCCGCACAGAATATGTGACCTCAATGGCCGTTGTGGATGGTGGTGAGGATGATATACTGGATGGCACAGGCAGCATTGCCGATGTTGATCGTGCTTTGTCAGAAGGTTTGGGTGCTTTTCTATATTTGTCTTTTTCAATGGGTTTGTTGGCACTGTTGACACCGTGTGTGTTTCCCATGATTCCGATTACAGTGTCCTTTTTTACGAAGCAAGAATCACAAAGTCGCGGTGAATCCATTGCCAAATCATTGGTTTATTGTGGCGGCATTGTTTTTACATTTACAGGTTTAGGGCTGATTTTGGCGATGACGTTGGGGGCTTCGGGCGCAGCACAATTTGCCGCCAATCCGTGGATCAATATTTTGATCACGGCCATTTTTGTGGCTTTTGCTTTGGCGTTGTTTGGGTTGTTTGAAATTCAATTGCCCTATGGTTTGCTCAACCGATTGAATCAGGTGCAAGGGGGCAGTTACGGGGCGATATTGTTGATGGGTTTTACGTTTTCCCTGACTTCGTTTACTTGTACTGCGCCATTTGTTGGCACCCTATTGGTGCTTACGTCACAGGGAACTTGGATGTGGCCCGTGTTGGGTATGTTGGCGTTTTCTGCTGCTTTTGCATTGCCTTTCTTCTTTCTTTCTTTGTTCCCGCAAGGGTTGGCAGCTTTGCCCCAAAGTGGCGGGTGGTTAAATTCTGTAAAAGTTGTGATGGGGTTTTTAGAACTCGCTGCGGCATTGAAGTTTTTGAGCA
>JABIFK010000645.1 GCA_018650745.1 Candidatus Latescibacterota bacterium
ACCCGATTGCGCAAGCAATTTGCGCTTATCATCCGGTTGAGGCGGGTGTTGTTGTTACGGATTTTCAATCGGTGACAGGTAAAGGGGTGCGTGGTCAGATTGATGGGACGGTGTATGTGGTTGGCGCACCCAGTTTGTTTTTGGCCGATGGAAAATCTTTGGTTGAAGGTTTTCAGATTGCGGGTAAAACGGCGATCTTGGTAGGTACTGAGACGGATGTTGTGGGTGTCATTGCTGTTGCCGATACGGTTCGAACAGAAGCCCAAGCGGTTGTTGCGGCTTTGCATCGGCGGGGTATTGAAACAGTGATGTTGACGGGCGACAATCCTAAAACTGCGCAGGCGATTGCCGATGATGTGGGTGTGGGATCTTGGCAGGCCGAATTGTTACCCGATGAGAAAATGAACGCATTGAAAGATTTGTCGGGTAGATATGGAGCGGTGGCAATGGTGGGAGATGGTGTGAATGATGCACCCGCACTGGCTTTTGCGACGGTGGGTATTGCTATGGGGGCAGCTGGTACGGATACGGCTTTGGAAACGGCAGATGTGGCACTGATGGCCGATGATTTATCTAAGTTGCCCTATTTGTTTGACTTGTCTCAGACTGCCCGAGGGATTATTCGTCAGAACATTTGGTTTGCTATTTTGGTAAAATTGGGACTTGCGATTGGTATTGTTCCTGGGATTGTTTCGTTGGTTGTTGCTGTTTTGGTCGGTGATATGGGTACCACGCTTGGTGTGACAGGCAATGCACTGCGCTTGGCGCGCGTGCGTGTTTCAGATTAAGAGAGGTTTTGATTTTGGAAGTTTACACAGGGTTTATTATAGCCGGGCTTTCGGTTTCTTTTTTGCATGCGATTTTACCCAATCACTGGTTGCCCTTTGTGTTGGCGGGGCGTGCACAAAAATGGTCGATGGGTAAGACGTTGTCTGTGGTGATGCTGGCCGGTGGTGGCCATGTACTCATTACCACGATTTTGGGTGTGCTGATTGTGTGGATGGGGGTTGCGCTCACGGATTATATAGAGGCTTGGGCAGAACCTTTGGCTTCGGGTGTGCTCGTTTTGTTGGGTCTCTATTATATTGTGCAACACTTTCGAGGTGTGGGGCATAGTCATTTGCATATCCCTGGGTTGGGGCACGCTCATGACCACCATCACCACGACCAGGAACACAGCCATGACGATCATGAACATGCCCACGATCATGATGATCATACACACGACGATGAACATCACCCCCATGAAGACGATGCGCGGTTTGCGCCCGATAAGGTGGCTGTTGTTTCGTTGATTGCATTGCTCACTTTTTCGCCATGTGAAGGTTTTTTGCCCATTTATCTCACGGCTTGGCCGCATGGATGGACGGTTTTTATTTTGTTGTCTGTTGTGTTGGCTGTGGGCACGTTGGCGGGTATGTTGGTGTTTACTGGGTTGACATTTTTGGGTGTGAACAAGTTGGATATGCCCTGGTTAGAACGGTATGAAAATTTCATTTTGGGTGGTGTGTTGATTTTGTTGGGTATCGGGGTGGTTCTGTTTCACCATCATTAGATCATTATCAATATCATGTTTTTGAGGCCGGCGTTAGAGTATTGACGTCGGCCTTTTTCATGTGGTATTGTATACAGTACATATCGAATTCCGATATTGAATTTCGATATGTTTGAAATTCTGCGGAAAATGGTTGATCTGTGGGCATTCACTGGTTGTTGGCTCTTGTGGGCACTGTGTTGGTTTTTTTGGCATTTTGCTTGGGTTTGGGTATTTGGGAGGTGGGCACATGTTTCAGGATTTTTTTATAGGACTTGTTCGCATTCATATTTTGCATCATGCAAAGAAGGAACCGATTTACGGTGCCTGGATGATGGAAGAGCTGCGACAGCACGGGTATAAGATTGGCCCTGGCACACTGTATCCGTTGCTAAATAGTATGGAAAAACGGGGATTTTTAGACAGCCATGAAGAGGTCGTGGACAGCAAAATGCGACGTTATTATTGCACGACGCCTTTGGGTGTTGATACATTGAAAGACGCGTGTGCTAAGATTGGCGTGTTGGTGAATGAGGTTTTGAGGGATTCAAATGGGGGGGTAAAAGAAGGTGAGCTAGGGTGTCTGGCTTAGATTCTTTAAAGTAACGGCAATGGGTAATATTTTGCTCGGACAGTTCATTTGTTCGGGATATATAGATAATGTTGGTATTTACCAAAAAATCAAATGAGGAGATATGTTGTGTTCTGACCATAAATTGTTTATGAATTTTTTTGTTTTTTAATGGGAGGTAGGGTTATGGGACACGTGAAGATTATTTCATGGCTGAGTACGATTGCAATATTGGGCATATTTACGACATCTGTAAGCGCTTTCCAACCTTCTGATAACGCCACTTATATGGGATCTGAGAGCTGTTTGGGATGTCACTCTGCGCCCACGGCAGCAGCACTGGGTACCGTGGATGCATCGGGTTGGAAGCAGACATTGCATGCCAATATTTATCGAGAAGTAAAGACTGAGAACATGATTGGTAATTTCAAATCTGAACCGGTTCAGTTTAGTGTTGGTGATGCCAAATTAACGGTTTCGTTTGATGATGGTGGCGGCAACGGTCCGTGGACGATGACGCTGCAAGGTGCCGGGTTTGGGCCAACGACCTACACGGTGCACCGTGCACATGGTGGATATGAGGTAGCCGATAACACAGACCCGGTGCTGCCCGATACACCTGGGCGCCGGAAATGGATTGGCAAGCAGCGGTATCACACAAAGATTGGACAGAGTTACTACATTTTGCCTGCCCAGTGGAACCCACGTCCAGATCGCGACGGTGGCAATCAAGGTTGGGTAGCATATCATACGTCTGATTGGATGAATGATACGGGTGCTCTGGTTTTATCGAACAAACGTTCGGAAGAGCGGCGCTGTATGGGGTGTCACCAAGTGGGTGCAGGACCGACGGTGGACACAGAGACTGGCGAGTATGTACTTGCAGAAGCCGACAATCCGTCGTTCTGGAACATCGGTTGCGAAAGCTGCCATGGTCCAGGTTCTGAACACGTTGGCGCTGGTGGACAAGGCCCCATTGTGAATCCGAAGAATTTGACAATCGTACAGCAAAATGAAGTGTGCGGTGCCTGTCATCTTCGCCCAACGGGGCATCCGATTCCAAACGGAGATGCCGATCCTGGGTATCCGTATAATGCCGAATTAGGGGGCACGGTTATCGCAGGCAAGCTCCTAGCTCCTTATGTCGCTAAAGATTCGGGTGGTTATTGGCCCGACGGTACGTCGAAGAAGCACCATCAGCAGTATACCGATTATCAAAAAAGTGCACACTTCGACAAACTCAGCTGCATGTCGTGTCATAATTCACACAATGAAACGAGTAATGAGCACGATTTGGTGAAAACGGCGCGTGATAACAGTTTGTGTACCCAGTGTCATGCAACGTATACTGACGAAGTTGCACTGGCCAAACACAGCAATCACCGGGTAGATTTGGCCAATGGTCTCGGTCGCTGCGTGGATTGTCATATGCCAGCGGTGCAGAAATCGGGTGTGAACTACGATATTCATGCGCACACTTTCAAAGTGATTTCACCACAAACAACCATCGATACGCAGGCAGATGGTGGTACACCAAACTCCTGTTCTGCAAGCTGTCACGGCACAGGGCTTTTGGGTTCACCAACGTTTGGATTTGTGGGCAATTTAGGTACCTGGAATGAAGAGGCAGATGTGGATTTGGCTAAGCGATTGCTCCAGCCAACAGTACCTGATGTTGGACCCGTTACGCCGATTCACCGTGCAGTTGTTGTTGCTACGCTTACCAATAATGGTACAATTGTTTCGGGTGCCACGGTTGCATTTGGACGCGGTATTTCGGGCAAATCGACCAGCTATGATTGGTCGGGCACAACAGATGCAAATGGTCTTGTGACGGTCGAAATTGTGGCCGATAGCCGATTATTCCGTAAGGGTGCTTCGGGTTATTATATGGCCAAAGCAACAGATGCTTCGGGCGCTTCTGTGGGCCGGTGGCACAGTATTCCGTTGCAGGGTGGTATCGAACAAGCCGTTGCGCTGCCTGTTGGTGCAAGAGCTGAAGTCGATAAGGGTACGAGCCTAGAATTTGCACTCTTAGGCAATTCACCCAATCCGTTCAACCCAGAAACGCACATTGGCTATCAGATTCCTAAATCGGGTAATGTCTTTATGGCTGTTTATAGCTCGATTGGTCAGCAGGTGCGTGTGTTGGTGAGCGAACACCAAGATACAGGTGAATACAAAGTAAGCTGGGATGGTAAAGATGATATTGGGCGCCAAGTGGCCAGTGGTATCTACTTCTATAAGTTAAAGAGTGGATCCCATGAAGCTACCCGCCGGATGGTGATGTTGAAGTAACATCTTTATCTGGACTGTATATAAATAAAAAAGGGCGATCCATTAAGGATCGCCCTTTTTTATTGTGCATTTATTGGCTGAGGTTATTCACCCTGACCTGCTTTGGGTTCTTCTTCAAACTTTCGCTCAGCCATAAATTTGAGAATATCGAGATATTTGTCTTTTGGGTGATAACCAGACAATTTGTAGATCAATTGGCCATCGGGTTCAAGAAATAAGGTGGCCGGAAAACCCTCTACACCATAAGCCTTAACGGCTTCGGCATAACTCATATCGTGTTCGAGAACTTTGACACGGTCTTTTTTGTTTTCGGCGTTTAGTTTTACTGGGATAAAATTTTGGGCCAAATAGGCTTGTACATCTTCTTTTGACAGGACATCACGGTCCAGTTTTTTGCACCAGCCTCACCAGTCTGTGTAAATATCAACAAAAATCATTTTGTCGGTTTTTTTGGCTTCGGTCATTGCTTCGCCCAAATTACGCCAGGCAAACGTGCCTTTTTCTGCCATGGTGCTGTTCGCCATAAGGAGCGTGAGCAGCAAGGTGGCCAACACTTTCATATTTTCCTCCACACTAAAAGAATAAAAAAACATCCGGCGCGTCTTTACATTGTTCAGATGTTTTAAAATATAGAGAAACTGTATCTGTTTGACCAATAAAATAACCTACAA
>JABIFK010000709.1 GCA_018650745.1 Candidatus Latescibacterota bacterium
AAACGCCGCCATGATGGGCCCCTCGCGCATGGCGAAATGGCCAACCTCTAGGCCCGGCATATTGTGCATACCGTAAACCCCCTCGCACGGGAACTGCTCAAACAGGCCTTCTTCCACCATCACCCCGCCACCGCCTTCGTTTTCTTCGGCGGGTTGAAAGATGAATTTGACGGGGCCGTCCAATTCGTCGGCACATTGACCTAAGATACGCGCTGCACCAACGAGACAACTGGTGTGACCGTCGTGGCCACAGGCGTGCATTTTGCCTGGTGTTTGTGATTTGTAGGGCAGGTTTGATTCTTCCTGCATAGGCAAGGCATCCATATCGGCACGCAGGGCCACGCAGGGGCCTTTTTTATCTTTGCCCAATGTGGCGACAATACCGGTCTCTGCTACATTTGTACGCATGTCGAGGTCTGGGATTTTGTTGAGGTGTTCTAATACGCGTGTGGCTGTTTGGTGTTCTTCGTAACCGAGCTCGGGGTTTTGGTGCAGGGTGTGACGCAGGTCAACGATTTCGGGAAGGATATTGTCAATGAGAGGTTGTATGTCTTTCATATGAAATCCTATGATGAAGTGAAATATGAGGGTGTGCGTGGGTGTGATTTGCTTTTTCTTTTTTGGAAATGCCTTGCTATATTATGGGTCGAAATATGCAATGTCAATGGATTCGAAGAGAGGATGAGCATGTCGAATGATACAAATGTGGGAGTGGGACAGCCGCATAGTGCGCAAGGCCACATTGGAACTGTGATATTGGAGAGATGAGATGGCGATTACAGATGCTTTGCCAGAGATGGGTCGGGAATTGAAATTTTATCCGGCAGTGAACGACAACCCTAAGAAATTGACGCAGGCGCAAATCCAAGAATTTAATGAGAAAGGATGTCTTTTTCCATTAGATGTGTTTACGCCAGAAGAAGCAGAGGCCAACCGAATTTATTTTGAAAAATTAATGGATATGACTTCGGCGGCTGGGCGAAATAATTATTCGATCACCGGATGGCACCGATCTTGTGCGGGTATTTATGATTTGTTGATGGACGATCGAATCTTGGATTATGTCGAAGATTTATTGGGTGAAAACTTGGTGTCGCGGATGACGCATTATTTTGCAAAAATGCCCGACGATGGCAAAACGGTGGCGTGGCATCAGGATGCCTCGTATTGGCCATTGACGCCTTCAAAAACGGTGACCGTGTGGCTGGCCATTGACGATGCCAGTATTGAAAATTCGGCAATGGAAGTGGTTCCGGGATCTCATGTTCACGGGCAAATTGCGTTTGATAAAAGCAAACCCGAAGAGAACAATGTGCTGAACCAGTCGGTAAACAATGCCGAACAGTTTGGTGAACCCGTTGCACTTGAAATGAAAGCGGGACAGATTTCGATTCATTCGGATTTGTTGTTACACGGGTCCAAACCCAATGCATCTGATCGGCGTCGCTGTGGGCTTACGCTTCGGTATATGCCGCCTGAGGTACGCACGAAAGAAACAGATCATTCACCCGCTGTGATTTGTCGCGGTAGTGATCCATCGGGATATTGGCAACATATGCCTCGACCAGAAGGAGATGCAGTACCGTCATAAAAAAGTTTGTTACCTTTTTGAAACAACGGTCTCTAAAGGGATAGAAACACAATAATGATGGATACCGAAACCTATTTGTCTATTGGGAGGCCGTGATGAATAAAACACCTGTTACAAAAGACCAACAACGCGCCATTGAAGCATTACATGTTGATTTTGCAAACCGAATGGAGAAGCATTTTACAGCATTTGTGGGTGTTGTTGTTGATTCTGATATTGCGTTTGTTGATCAAACAACCTACGCAGAATTTATTATGTCGCTGCCCAATCCATCGGTGTCTTATAAGTTCACGGTGCAACCTTTGGATGGGCCAGTTGTTCTCGATTTTTCTTTGCCTGTAGCATACCAATTTATCGAACACGAATTGAGTGCGAAAGCAGAAGGGCCTATTACGGATGCTGAACGCAGTGTGTTGGCCAATGTGGTTAGAAATGTCTTGCGCGGCTTGGAAAGCTGTTGGACTCCTATTGAAAAGGTAGAAGTTGTTGATGCTGTTTTAGAAACCAATCCTGAGGCAATTTGCATTGTTGATCCCAGTGATATTGTCATTTTAATTGCTTTCCAAATTCACTTCCAACATGCAAACGGTTTGGTAACTTTGGCCTATCCCTACAAAACGTTAGAAAGTGTGCTGTCTAAATTTGATGCATAATTAAGCAATCTCTTTTTAAAGTGGATTCTGGTGATGGTCCCGTCAATAACGATATAAAAATTCAAGAGGCACCATACGATTGAAAAATCGGTGGTGCCTCTTTTTTTAGATTTATTTTTGAGTTGTGTTTACAAAAAACAAAATTACTCATTTGGCTAGAGATTGTGTCGGGTGAATATGGGTCATTCTTTTTCTCTGATAATATTTGCACCCGCATTGCTTAAGGCTTCATCAATGGATTCATAACCCCGATCGAGTTCATCCACACCCCGAATGGTGGTTTCACCTTTGGCTATAATGGCGGCGAGTAGATACGTGAATCCGGCACGCAAATCGGGAATGGTGATGTCTGTGCCGTGAAGTGGTGTCGGGCCTTTGATGAGTGCACTGTGTTGACTGTTGGTGGTGTGGTAGCGACAGTTTCCGGTTCCGAGGCATTGGTCGTAGATGGCAATGTCGGCACCCATTTTTTGGAGTTGAGGTACGTAGGTAAGCCGGTCTTCAAAGACGGTCTCGTGAATGACAGAGATGCCTTCTGCTTGGGTAAGGAGAACGGCGAAGGGAGGGTGCCAGTCGGTCATAAATCCGGGATGAACGGCGGTTTCTAGGGCGATGGATGTGAGGTCGTTTTTGTGGTAGAAACGAATGCCATCGGTTTCGATATCAAAGTTGCCACCCACTCGGCGCAGGGTATTGAGAAAGGTGAGCAGGTCGGCTTGCTGGGCGCCACGCACAAAGAGATCGCCTTTAGAGGCAATGGCCGCTACAGCAAAGGATTCGGCAACCAAGCGATCTGGAATGACTTCGTGTAAAGCACCGCTGAGTGTGTCGACACCTTCGATGATAAAGGTGCGATCAATTTGATAGTCGATAATGGCGCCCATTTTTTGCAAGAAAAAAACGAGGTCCATAATTTCGGGTTCGATGGCGGCGTTGTGAATGAAGGTGCGTCCGTTGGCCAGTACGGCGGCCATAAGTAGGTTTTCGGTGGTGGTGACACTGGGATAGGCGAGTGTGATTTCTGCGCCTTTGAGTTGATCGGTTTCGGCAATGTATACGCCGTCTTTTTCGGTGATGTTCGCGCCCATCTTTCGATACCCATCGAGATGGAAGTCAACAGGTCTGACACCAATACGATCTCCACCTGCTGCGGGGATGATGGCTTTGCCAGCGCGGTGTAAGAGCGGTGCGAGCATCATCACGGAGAGGCGGTTTTGCTGTGCGAGGTTTTCTGGTACTTCAACGTGCGTGATGTCTTTGGTTTGTGCAATGAGCAGGCGCGGGTCGTCTTCGAGAATTTTCGCACCCAGGCTTTGGCAAATCTCTTGGGTGACGCGTGTGTCGCCAATGGCAGGTGCATTGGAGAAAACACAACGCTCTGAGGTGAGCATGGATGCGGTGAGCAGTTTGCTGATGGCGTTTTTTGCGCCAGGTACTTGTACGTCACCGCGTAAGGGTGTGGGGCCGGTTACTTTTAGAATGTCCATTGAGAATCCAATTTAATGTTGGGTTGTGTGTGCATCGGTTATTCCTGCGTGGGCTGTTCGTTGGCGTACAATTCCCAAGGGGCCCAAATGTTGTTGTAGGCACGTCGACCAAAACGCAAAGATGGCAGGCCAATTTCAAATGCGCCAACATCGGGTGCACTGCCTGTGAAACCCTCGTTGAAATTGGGAATGGGGATGCCACCGTTGACGACCGGGTTGGGCACGGTCATTATGGGGTCTGTGATGTTGCGTTCTATACCACCCTGTTTGACAGCAATTTTACCCCATTGAATTTTTGTGGTCACTGGGGCGGGATAGTATTCGAGATAGTGTGAGGGAATGTAGGCCATATTACCACGCAAGCGATGCGGTTCCTTGGCCCGACCTCGATCATAACCTGTGTAGAAATCGTAGTCGTAATCGCCATCAACATCTACTTCGCGGCTGGATGCAAGGCGACCGGGTGCGTCAAAGATGTTGTTGCGGGTCACGGTGTTGGGGTCTGGGTGACCGCTGAAGATGTGGAAAGCACCATTGGGTTGGAGGCCGGTGTTGTGAAAGATGTATTTGCGCCCCCCGCCAAATTCATTGCGCTGACCGGTTTTGATCATCGAACCGCCTTGTGGGTTCTTTTGTGTTCGACGACTGGAACCGAAGATGTTGCGAAAGATGTAGAGCGGGCCTTTGGAGGTGCAGGCAGTAGCAATGTGTTGAAAGGTGCGTTCGATATGGTTGCCCCAGATGCGCACGTTCATGTTTGCGCCTTCGCTTTCAATAGCGTCATCCCACACGCCCGCAATGAGGTTGCCGTAGATGTCAGAGTCACGATTGGGGCTGCCTTCAAAGCTGTAGTTGGAACCGCCCCCAATAGCATCATTGAAACCGTGGTCATCGGTGGTGACAATTTCATTATAGCGGATAATGTTGTTGCCCGATGAGTTGCTCAAGCTGATGGCCTGTGGGCCTGCAGGATGGCCGGTGTCCCAATCATTGGAGCCGCCACGCGGGTCTTCAATGCGGTTGCGTTGGATAATGAGGTGCCCCGCCCCGCGACTGGCAGAAATGGCGCTGTCGTAGTTGCCTTCGTTGCCAAATGTTTTAGGGCCACCAATGCGCCCCCAAAAGGTGATGCGGCAATCTTCAATGACAATATGATGACGTCCTTTTGCAATACGGATGCTATGGATGGCTGCGTTTTTGAGTTCGAAGCCGCGGATGATAATGTAATCGGCATCTATTGTGATATTGTTCTCGGCTTGGTTGCCCACGTCAAGGGTGGTGCGGGTTTTGGGTGGGGGCGTGAAAATATGGTATCCCTTTGAGGTGCCGGATTCGGTGATTTCGAGGGTGGAAGATTGTGAGGTGATCTGTGTGGTCTTGCCAACAGGGAATTGGTCGTTCAAGGTTTGGCTTTTGAATTTTTCTGATTTGTTGTTTTGAGTGAGGCGAATTTCGTATACGGTGTTGGAGGTGAGGTTTACAATGCTGCCTCTGTGTTCGTTGTTGCGAGGGTCGAACACCAATGGGAGGGCTTGGTGCCAGGTTTTGGATTTTGTGGGGCGATATTGTATGGTGCATTCACTGGTGTCGTTAGATGGGTAATAGAGGCCCAGGCATTCGAAGGTGGGGACTGCTGTGGGTTGGGCGTGGGTGTTTGGCACAATGCATAAAAACAGAGCAAATGTTAGGAATTTTTTCATGAAAAAGCTCTTTTTTTAATGGGTATTTTGGATGTGATGAAGACTTCTTTAAAGTTTATTTTATGATGCCTTCGGCGAGATACTTATTAGAAGGGTTTGACGACGGCGAGGAAGACGATGACAACCATAAACCCTGCAGAGATGAAGCTGAGGGTGCGGAAGAAAGGTGCTTCTTTGGTGTTTTCGCCGTTGATGAAGTTTTTTCGATGTTTGGAGAGCATGCCGTGGAGGCCTGATAACAAGATGATGAGCACAAATTTGAGGTGAAACCACCCACCGACTTGGCCGCCAATAGCAAAAATGAGCAAGATGTTTGTGATTTAGACCAAGATCATACAGGGGGTGAGCAGACTACGTAATAGACGCTCTTCCATGGTTTGAAAGGTGGTGTCAGTGTCTGATCCGGCAAGTGTATCAGCATGATACGCATAGATACGGGGTAAATACAACATGCCAAGCATCCACAAGGTGATGGAGAGGATGTGAATGGTTTTCAGATAGGGATATATTTCTGCGAGGCTGCTCACTGTGATGCTCCTTGAATAATATGAAGGAATGAATGACCCATATAAAATACGGTGTTGGGCGAGGCTTTTGAAGCTAAAAATGGTTTGCGCTGAATATAGATTGTTAGGGCCATATAAAAATCTTGATCTTAAAGCGGGATGCATACATTGTATGGGCGTGAAATGGTGCATACATCGGGTTCTTATTTGAGCGATTGAGGTGGTATGACTTCTGAAAATACATTGGTGATTACTGAAAATAATTTGTCGGCTGTGTCGTGTGACGATGTGATGCGCGATTTGGATGTGTTTATGCAGCGGCGACGAGAAGATAATATTGTGCTGGATTTGTCGCAGTTGGGTTTTGTTGATCCCTATGGGATGGGTATTTTGTGTTTGATTGGGCGGCATTTGAGTGCGCGATATTGGGATATCACGTGTCGATTGCCTGCTGATCCAGATGTGGTGAGCTATTTGACACGTATGAAAGTATTTGAGTCTTTGTCATCGTATGCAACATTAGAGGGCACGCCACAAACAGAACGTCCACCGGTGCACAATGAGCGCTTGCTGGAGGTGATGTCTATTGAACAGAAGGTGGATATTGAAACGGTATTGGGTGTGATTGAGCAGCGTGTGGGTGCGATTTTGAGTGAGGAGCTGCATTATACGGTGCGGGAGATTACGGGGTTCAAAAATGTGGTGGCCGAATTGTGTCACAATATTATTGATCACAGTGGCGATAAAGGGTTTGTTGTGGCACAGCGGTATATCAATCACAAATTGAAGAAAAAGTTTGCGATTATTGGTGTGTGTGATTTGGGCATTGGGATTCGAGAGAGTTTGTCGAGCAAACACGATACGTCTTCTTGGAGTCATGGGCAGGCGATAAAGATGGCGGTACAAAAGGAATTTTCGCGCGGTGATACACGGGGGTTGGGTTTGTATATTGTGGGACAAATTTGTCAGGACAATGGTGGAAGTTTGCATATTCGCTCGGGTGATGAGCGGGTGTATATTCGAGGGGATCGGACGTATGTGCATCCTTCGGGAAGTTTTCCGGGCACACAGGTGAGCATTACCCTTTATGAGAAACAATGAGGGAATCATGTATGACAGATGAACAAAAATATGTGTTCGATTTGAATGGGTATATTGTGCTGGAAAATGTGGTGCCCAATAAAGTCATGGAAGCCTGCCACAAAGCATTGGATCGGTTTGAAGATATGGACCCTGAAGAATTTCCAGAACCTTTGTGTTTGGGCAAACGGAAGACAGCACAGGAGTTGTACATTTCGAATATTTTGGAGGGCGATTCGGCATTTGTGCCCTTGATTGATTTGCCCGAGGTGTTGGATGTGGTCGAAACGGTGACCGGCGGGCCCTATCGTTTAAATCATACATATACGATTTATCGTTGGGGCGGCGGATATACGGGGGTGCATATGCATGGCACGCCGATGATTCCCAAATGCCAATATCGATGTGAGAATGGGCAGATGATGTCTACACTGACCAAGGCCGTGTTTCCGTTGTTGGACTGTGATGCCGAAGATGGGTGTTTTGCCGTGATTCCTGGTGCGCATAAGAGCAGCTTTCCAAGACCGTGGGGCAATCATCCCGACGAGAATCCGGCTTTGGTATCGGTGCCTGCCAAAGCAGGTGATGCGATTATTTTTACTGAGGCGCTGACACATGGATCTCTGGTGAATGTGTCAGATCGACGTCGGCGTACTTTATACTATTGTTACAGCACGGGGTATATGCCCGATTGGGGCGGTCAAGGGTTGCATTTTAGCGATCAAGTAATGGAATCACTCTCGGAAGCGCAGCGAGAGATCTTAAGGTTGAAATAATATAGGAGTATGAGGCACCGAAACCGAACAGAGGTTCATCTTCTCCCATTTGTGTGAGAAGGTTACCGAGTGTAGCGAGGTCGGATGAGGGCCATGAAAGACTAAAAACGAGGCTAGAGATGACCGAGATTGAACAATATGAGTTTGACCGCCAAGGGTATATTGTGATCAAAAATATGCTGACCAATCAAGAGGTGGGATCATTAAGATCAGCAGTAGACGTATTGGAAGAACATGCTTTGGAATATGTGGACGAACCACCTCGATTGGTGAGTGCTTGGGGGCATGAGTATCATGTCAATAAAGAGAAGGGTTATCATGTTCAAGGAGCAAAAGAAGAAGGCAAGACATTAATTATTGAAGACTTCTGGAATGCGGATTCGGCATTTGATGTGTTATTGGATCATTCAAAGACGATGGATTACGTGCAGGCGGTGGTGCGTAGCCGACCAACGATTAACAATTCTGAAATTCGTATTCGGTATAAAGGCAATGCATCAAGCAGCCACGGTGGGATGCGACCAGACAACAGCAAGTATCGGTATACGTTCACTGATCGTATTGATTGTATGATGGTGCGAATGGTTTATTTTATACATGATGTGACAAATGAACAGGGCGCATTTTGCGTGGTGCCGGGTACACACAAGGGCAATTTGAAATGCCCTTATGAGAGTGATCCCAACGCGGAACCGGGGATGGTGGGCTTGGAAGTTAAAGCAGGAGATGCGATATTTTTTACCGAACATTTGCGGCACGGCGGGTTGACCAACCGTTCGGATCAAGTGCGCAAAACAATCCATGTCGGATATGGGCCCTATTGGATGATGTCGCAGAACATTGCAACAATGGACGATCCTCAATTTGTCACAGATGAAACATTGGCACGGTATACGCCTGAACAACGCGGTCTATTTCGCGCTTGGCCAGACAAAGAGTGATCGAACCCAAAACAAAGCATTCCCATGATATTGCACATTTCGAAGGAATTAAGACCATGTATACAACGACCAAAAGCATAATCGTAAAAGACGCCGAACCATTTGATGAAGCGAAGACCCGAGAACTTGTAGGCCAGTTCCATCGCGATGGGTATTTGTTTTTAAAGGGCGTGTTGAACACAGAAGAAGTGGATGTGCTTCGTGAACTGATGGAAAAAAAATATCAAGATCCCAAAATGCATGAAGAAGCAGGCGATCATATTCGGGGTATGAGTATGATGCGCATGTATGAGTACGATGTCCATTTTCGAGATTTGATAGCACGGGAACCTGTGGTGAGTTTGGCAGAGGCCATTTTGGGTGACGATTGTCATATGATGTCGCAAAATGCATTGCGTTATGAACCCGGTCAAGGCGGCGGTTGGCATGTCGATGATCGGGTTCATGTACCACTGCCCGATGAGATCCCACGACACGATGCACGGCTTCGATTACCGTGTTTTGTACTGAATACCTTGTTTCCTTTGAGCCGAATTGATGATGTGAAGTATGGCGTGACCGAGGTGGTACCCGGCAGTCATTATTCAGGTCGTAAACCTGGCGACCCACACGCAGACCCCGAGTTTGAAGGGCAAGGCCCGGTGTCGCTTTTGGGTGAACCGGGTGATATGGTGATGTTCCACAATCAGGTGTGGCACCGTGGGCGAAAGAATGAGTCCGATCACATTCGTTATGTCGGTTCGGTGGTCTATAGCCAACGGATTATTGCACAACGATTGTATCCATTTATTGACTATCGGATGCCAGAATATGTGTGGCAAGATGCAGACGATCGGATGCAACGGCTGTTAGGCAGGCATGAAAAAGGGGCGTATGGGTAAGAATAATAAGCGCAATTATATGATGAACAAATAGACGTAGGGGCAGGGTCTTCGTGCCCTCTGTTTTTAAGAATGAATGCGTTCAAAGAGGCCATATGGATACACCATCAGAAAACCCAGATGTTGCTTTACAAGATTATATGTTTGATCTACAAGGTTATTTGTTGCTCGAAGGCGCGGTGTCGAAGGAAGACGTCGCGGAGATGAATGTGTGGATAGATGATCATGAAGGTGCTGTGGATGGCAGTAGAAGACGAGGGGCGAGTGACGATTCGGGTACGTGGATTGGAAATGTGGAGACCCATACCTATGGCAAACAAGATGGGCTAAACTTTCAGAATATTATTGAGGCGGGGGCCGTTTTTGAACGGATGATTGATCACCCCTCGTGGATCAATTTGGCCAAGCGATACATCAATGTGGATGTGAATGGTGTTTCCATTCACGAGAATTTTTTAACCGTGCGTGGGCCGGGTGGATTTATCAACATTCATTGTGGTGGGCACGCGCCGTTGTGTTATTTGTCGTTTCGTCACCCCAATACGGGTGCGTGGATGGTGGGCCAGATTAATGTGTTGGTGGCGTTGACAGATATTGGGCCGGGTGATGGACCTACGGTGCTGGTGCCGGGCAGCCATAAGAGTACCGAAGTGCATCCGCGGTTGTGGGTAGATGGCGAAGGGAAGATCAGCCACGGTCGAGAACCGGCAGGTACAGCAGTGGGCATGAAAGAGATATATATGAAGGCCGGAGATGCGCTGTTTTTTACCGATGCGATTTCGCATGGGTCTGCAGAGCGAACGCATGAAGGGTTTCGCCGCACACTTATATATCGGTACTCGCCTCGGTTTACTCGCACGCGGTTTCACTATGTGCCATCTGCTGGGCTTTTGGAACGGCTTACAGATGAGCAACGGAAGATCATTCAGCCGATTCCACCAAGAAGGTCGCCTGAATAAAAATTTCCAAACCCTTTGCCCAACTTGAAACGCCGTGCTTCGGGTACAATCGGTGCAAGATTTGGGGCTTGTTGCTTCCGAGTATTGGATTGTGTTTGAAAAACGGATAGAGGCTTCGTTCTGGTGTAGCGGGAGGGGATATGATAGACAGACTACAATCTGATCAATTTGAACAGGTCAGGTCGTTGTTTCAAGCGTCCCATATGCCGTTTGTGATGGAGGCGATGATTGCGGGCAATACACCAGCACGTGTGTGGGTAGACGATGCAGGAGCCCCAGTCGATTTTTGTTTGGGGCGAAGACGGGTGTTGTTATTTGGGTGGTGATGGAAAGAATGATGCGTTTAATCGGGATCTAAAGCGGGTTTTTGTAAATGAGGTTGTGCCCGAGGCGGTGTCACGTAATTTGTCAAGCGAGATTGCAACATGCAATCTCGCTTTTTTTATTCTTTCATCATCGCTTTAATCCGTTCTTCATACAGGCCATCATCTCTTGGCCACTCCAAAACTTCGGCATCTGGTGCATCATTTTCGGGCAACCATTGGGATAGAATTTCCATGATGTCCTCTTGTGCAGGATCATCGGCCAAGTTGTGCCATTCCATTTCGTCATTTTCGTGATCATACAATTCTTCAGACCCATCGGCATATTGAATGTATCGCCATCTTTCCGAGCGAATGGCATGATTTTTGTGGCCGTGGGTTGTGATGGCTGGATAGGGCCAGTTGCGGTCTGGGTTTGCCATGAGCGGTACGAGACTTTGCCCTTCGAGTTCTTCGCGTTTGGGAAGGTCACACAGTTCAATGAGTGTGGGGTAGATGTCGATGAGGCTAACGGGTTTTGAACACGTACTGGGCAAATATCCGGGTGCTGAAAATAATAAGGGTACCCGCGTTGCTTCTTCCCACAACGTGCTTTTCTTCCAGTGTTCCTTCTCTCCTAAGTGCCAACCATGATCTGCCCATAGAACAATGACGGTATTGTCTGCATACGCACTGGTATTTAACACACCGAGCAATCGGCCAATCAAGGTATCGGCGTAACTCATACAGCCCAAATAAGACTGGATGGCTTTTTTCCACTGGTTTTCATCTTTAATGCGTTTGTGTGGGCCTCTATTCGCCCACTTGCGTCCCACCTCTGAAACATCATCGAGATCGTTTTTAAATGTATCTGGTAGTTCAATGTCGTCTAAGTTGTATTGCTCAATATATTTTTTTGGCGCGTGCCACATCAAGTGTGTTGTGGTAAACCCACATGTCAAAAAGAAGGGTTTGTCATGCTCTGCTTGCAGTTGTTCCACACAATAACTGACAGACTTGGAATCTCCCATTTCTTCGTCTGCGACATCCATCGGCCCCCAATCCAAATTGCCCATGCTTTCCATACCATTGACTGGTAGGTGATCTGGGCGTGCACCTTTATACCCTTGTTGAAAAGGGCTTGGCATATATGAATCCCACGACATGGGATCGGGAAATTTGCCGTGGTATACTTTGCCACTGCCGGTTGTGAGGTATCCATTTTTCTGGAAGTGCTGTGGGAGAGTGACGCAGTCTTTACCTGCGTCTGAAAAGCGCAGCGGTTGTCTGTTGTTGTAGACACCTGTTGTAGAGGGACGCAGCCCACTCATGAGGCTTGCACGTGATGGATTGCAAATGGGAGCCTGACAATACCCGCGTTCAAATACGGTACTGCGTTCGGCGAGGCGATTCATGTGTGGGGTAACTGCATTGGGTGCGCGATCTAAAAATCCGACATAATGGTTCATATCGTCAAATGAGATGAACAACACATTGGGTTTGTCATTTTTCGCCATTTTATACTCCTTTAAACCAGCTGAAACCACGGGGGAGCGTGGAAATGTCAAGATAACGAAAGATAATCTGTAAACGAGCAAACTCAACGATAATAATGGTTGCCTCAATTCTGATCGATGTTAGATATTTCCTCAACGGGTTTGTGCCATAGGCCATTCTGAAAGGGTCTCTGGAACCAACTTTTCCTCTCTTACGTTTCCATACAGACTTCAACATTTATACCTAAAGCAGGTTGTCCAACACCTCGGCGCGTCTGAGGGCGTCGGGCCAACCGCCATTTGGATCGTCTATACCCCATTTGGACCAGATGCAGGACAGAACGATGCCCCATTTGATAACACGATCACGTGGCATGCCCAATTCTTCGATCATGATGTGGATGCGGCGTATGTCGATCTCGTTTTTATCTTTTCCTTCGCAAGATTCATCAGGGTAGTTGGCCAAGAATGCGCCCACTTCATAACCTGGGTCACCGTAATATCCTTTGGGGTCGATGGTGAGCCACGGTTCGCGTGTGGCACTTAGAATGTTGTAGTGATGGAGATCGGCGTGGAGGAGGACGGTTTCGGTGCTGGTCTCCATGAGTTCTTTATAGAGTGTTTCTGCACGTGAGGCCCATTTTTCGGGGAATATACCTGTGGTACCGCTGTTCTTTTTGCGGAGTCTGTCGAAACCTTCTATTTCGTAATCGGTGGATACAAAATTGTGTTTTGCTGGGAGGGGTTTCCAGAACCTTTTCATTTGGCGAGAGGCGATGCGCGTGTTTTCGTCGTCGTCTGTATTGACGGATAGGGGCACACCGGGACGTGCGCGTTCGATCATGATGGTGCCTAATTTTTCGTCATAACCGAGGAGCTTGATGGTGCTGTCGCCGTTACACACTTCCAATGCGTGGCGTTCTCGTAATTCCTCAAGTATCGTAGCTGGCACACTTTTGAGCACCACTTCGGTGCCATCCGATTGTGTGGCGGGTGTGATATATCCGTAGGACATTTCGGCATAGTCTTCGGTCATGGGTGCTTCAATATGTAGGTCCCATTTTTTTGCACAGGTTGCGAGGATGTCTGGCAATTGGGCGAGCCAATCGACCCACTTTTTGTTACGCGATAATCTTTCTGGAATTTCGATGGGTATGGACATGATGGTTTTACCTTTCTTTGCTTATTCCTGTCGGTGTGATTGGAGGTCATTCGCCGTCCCGCCAAAGACTCGCGAATGAGGTGAACTAATAGACGCTCTTTTGTCGATTTTTTTGCCTCCTTTGTGGTTTCTTTTCATGTGGATAAAATCGTTTGCGGTTTTGAGTGATTATAGAGCTTAGATGATCGAGGTTTTGCCCAGATATACGTTTGGAAGCCTGAAAAATGGGTAAAAATACA
>JABIFK010000496.1 GCA_018650745.1 Candidatus Latescibacterota bacterium
CGTCACTGTGGATTCTGTTTCAGTGGCCCAAGACAGTTTGATGAACAAAGCGGGTGTGGTGGTGCCTTTGACTGAAACTGAGATGATTGCGTATGAAAACATCGACAGCACGATGACACTGGAAAAGGCGTATAAACCTAAAGGCTTTTTGGCGCGGTTTATCGATACGGACGATGATGACAGTGGCGGAAGAAGGAACGGGGGCAAGGGGAACAACGGAAAACGGGGATTGGGCATGAAGTGGCAACCGGAAGTTTGGTTTAACAGAGTAGATGGGGCGCATCTGGGATTAAAGTTACAGACAGGGTCTAAACGATCTCGGATGTCATTCGAGGGGACGGGAGCCTATAACGCCAGCTTGAAGCGGTGGGCATTTTCTGGGGGGGCCACGGGCCGGTTGGGTGAAAAACGGCGTGGGTTTGTCACTGTATCTGGTTTTCGGGAGTCGCAAACACGGTATGCTTCGGCGTTATACAGCCGGTTTATGACGAGTTCTCAACAGGTGTTTGGAGCGCAAGATTATTTTGATTTTTTCTGGAATAAAGGGGTGCGTCTTCGCGGTGGATACCATTTTAGACGCCCGAGGCTCAGTATTTCGGCGGGTGTGAATATTGAAAGACACACATCGTTAAATAAGGCCACCGATTGGAGTTTGTTTGATCGAATGCCTATACAGCGTGTGAACCCGGGTGTGGGAGACCATAAGTTTCGGTCGGTGATTGCTCGGGTGATTTTTGCGGGCCGCAACCAAGGACCAGCGCCATTTTTTGGGCAACGGAAATTAATGGCCGAAATTGAGCACAGCCGTAGAGCCTGGGACAGTGATTATGCTTTTACGCAGTTTAGAGGGGTGCTGGATTGGCGGTTTGAGACATTCTTCAAACGGCGTTTGTTGTCCAATGTGTTGGACGTAAGGGTGGTGGGCAGCACATTTACAGGTACACTGCCTCGGAATAAATTCGGGATTTTGGATACGTGGTTAGATGGATTTTCGAGCTTTGGTGGATTTCGTGCGCAAGTAGATCGGCCCTATGAAGGCGAAAAGCTTTTGGGTGTGTTCTGGGAACACAACTTTAGAACGGTGCCGTTCGAAATTATTGGATGGCAATGGGCGGTTAGAAAGAATTGGAGTCTTTTGATTCACGGTGGGCACGGACGCACCTGGATTTCTGATCACAGATTGGTGGGCTTGAACTTTGAATATACCCCCCAATACCGGGATCGGTTTCATCAAGAAGTCGGCGTATCTATCAATGGCATTTTTGATTTGGTGCGGTTGAATATCACAAAACGATTGGATACTTCGGGGATTTATGGCAGCGTGGAAGTGGCGCGGATATTTTGATCACGGCACTGGATCACGAAATACAAGTAGATACCATGAAATATACGAAAAAAAACTCAGGTCACAGACGTGAGGATAGGGCAAGAGCTCGATTCTTAATTTGGGTAGCGTGATTAAAGACAGGGGGCTCTGATATTTGATATATTGGAAAACGATTGCTGAAAGTCCCTTAAGAATTCAAAAGCTGAGTAACACTTTCGCTTCAGTTGTGTGTTAATAGATTGCAAGCGGTGTGGTGTAGATATAAAATTTGATATTTTACTATCGAAAATGACCATTACGCTTACGAAAACAATTTTTATATAAATACCCAAAAACTGTTGCCTGTTACAAAAATTTGATACAGTGTGAAAATAAACGACAACAGATAGGCATTGTTAATGTTTGGGTTTTATGGATTAAAGTTAATGTTAAATAATGATTTATGTATCTGTTTCTGGCGGTTGGGTGAGGTTGGCACACGGGTTGCCTATGGTGTTGGGTGTTCTCGTAGGTTGTGTCCATTATTGGGGAGGTGTCCTGTGAAAAATAAATTCTGGTATCTACTACCGCTGTTATTTGTGGGCTGTGATGTTGTCGAACCGTCGCTCTTGGCTGGGTCTGTTGAGGAAATATCGCCAGGTTCTTTTGTCAATGCAACCGTGTCCATTTTGTATGAAGAAGGATATACCGTTGATTCCGTGGATCAAGAGGCTGGTTTGGTGACCTCACATTGGCGTGATGAGTCGAGTTTTGCGGGACAGAATTTTTTGGATCGATCACGCCGCACGCGTATTTCTGTTGTGTTCGATTTTTATACCAAGAATGTGAAAGTTCAAATGACCAAACAGAAAAAGGAAGGAGACGACCCGTGGCGCAATGACGGTCTGTCAGAAAATGACAGGAATAGAATGCAGGTTATCCTGTCTCGGATTCAAGAACGAAGTGTTGCCATTGGTCAGGGAACTGCTTTGGCTGAAAATCAGTGACGAAGTGGGGATGTAATATTGACACCATTCTATTTTTAGGGTAAGCTCATAGAATTTTAGAGCAGAGAATTGACGGGTTAAGTGGTAGGTAAATGATGAATCTTATTTTTCAACAAAAACGTCTAAACCTTTTGGCACAGATATACGGCTTAAAAGAAAAACGAAAACGTTTTAAAAGATTGCTGACTGAGCGTAGCAATGGGCAACGTATTGCAACACGTACTAAAAATATCGAAGCAGATATTAAAGAAACATATGGCGTGATAAACCTGTAGATGTTTGGTTGATGGTGCCCATGCGATTTCGGTTGGCGGGATGAGTGGGGTGTTTATGACAATGGAGAGATTATGAAGCGAATGTTGGTGTGCTTGGTGGTGGGGATGTTGCCTGTGCAAGTTTGGGCGGCAACTTTAAGTGGTTTTGTAACCGATGAGAGCAATGGAGAAACGTTGCCTTACGCTTCGATTGTATTGAGAGGATTGGCGGAACCTATTGGTGCGTTGAGCAATGTGGATGGATATTATGCGCTTAAAGATGCGCCAGCCGATACGACACTGGTTCTCAATATTTCTTATATCGGATATGTTGCCTATCAAGATACGGTGGTATTTGACGTAGGTGAGGCACGTCGCTTAGATGTGCAGTTGGTCCCTGAAGCAATTTTGACGCAAGAAATCATCGTTGAGGCCGATCGCGATGAAGAAGAGCGGTTGATACAGCCGGGTTTTGTAGAAATTGAGACGGCGCAAATTCGCGACATGCCAGCCATTGGTGAGGCCGATATTTTGCGCAGCCTGCAGTTATTGCCTGGGATTCAGTCGGCTTCTGATATCAGTTCTGGGCTTTATGTGCGTGGTGGTGGCCCCGACCAAACTTTGATCTTGCTCGATCAGATGCCTTTGTATAATCCGTCGCACGCTTTTGGTTTCTTTTCAACGTTTAATGCTGATGCCATCAAAGATGTGAGTTTACACAAGGGGGCCTACCCTGCACAATATGGCGGACGTTTGGGTGCGGTGTTGGATGTGCGCAATAAAGATGGTAATCGCAAGGGTTTTGAGGGGTCTGGTGGTGTGAGTTTGATTGCTTCTCGGTTAACGTTGGAAGCGCCTCTGGGTAAGGGGTCTTGGATGGTGTCGGGACGGCGCACGTATATTGATCCCTTGCTGTCGTTAATACGCAATGACAGCACCGAGGTACCCGCGTATTTTTTTTATGACGTGAATGCTAAACTCAATCAAGATATTTCGGAAAATGATAAACTGCAGGTGAGCGGTTATTTTGGACGCGATGATCTGACGTTTGATTTGGACACGGATACTTTCTTTAAGATCCGGTGGGGCAATACAGCGTTTACTGGCAAGTGGACGCACGTTTTTTCACCTACGGTTTTTGGCAGTTTTATGGTAGCGGGCAGTAAGTATACCAGCAAGTCTACGTTGAATATTTTTGATACACCCATTTTGTTTCAGAACAGCATTCAAGATTATACAATAAAGGGCGATTTGGATTGGTTTGCCAATCGGGACCATGCCTTGAGTGCAGGTTTTTTGTTTACGCGATATGACTTTGAATTTTTGCAGGAGTTTAACAAAGAAGAGCAGTTGGCTTTGCGTGAAAAACCCAACCTTTTGTCGGCATATATACAAGACCATTGGCAACCGGGATCGCGTTGGGATATTCGGTTGGGCACGCGGGGCAATTATTTCAGTGAGGGGAAACGTTGGCAAGTAGAGCCTCGCCTTTCGACCAGTTATCAGGCCAAAGATGATTGGCGCGTGAAGGCTGCGGGTGGGTTTTATCATCAGTATTTGCAGTTGGTCACAACAGAAGCTTTTGCGGGTAGTGATTTTTGGGTACCCTTGGATGAGACTGTAGAACCTGGGCGTTCTTGGCAGGGCGTGCTTGGTATAGAATGGGAACCGTCGTTGCGGTATCAGCTCTCTGTAGAGGGATATTATACTGACTTGGACAACTTGGTGGTTTTGGATACGCGTGTGGCCGCTGACAGTGAAGCGGAAACTTCTGAGGAAGTTTTTGTGAGTGGCGGAACGGGATATGCCACCGGGGTTGAGGTTTTTCTGCAACGCCGAACGGGTAGATTGACGGGGTGGATTGGATATACTCTGGGGTGGACACGCAGACAATTTGCAGAGTTTAATGGGGGGCGTGAATATGCGCCCAAATACGATCGACGACACGATGTGTCTTTTGTGACAAGCTATCGGGTGGGCAAGTGGTCGTTTGGAGCCAATTATGTTTATGGCACGGGGCAGGC
>JABIFK010000436.1 GCA_018650745.1 Candidatus Latescibacterota bacterium
ATACAGCCCCAAGAAAATAACCACCGCAATGAGGAGCCACTTTAAATTACCCATAGAGTTCCTCCAATCGCCTGGTACGTGCGACCTCAAGCCGCCACTGAATGAGACCAAATAGAATAACGAGCAATGCGGGAAACAAGATGTTGAGGGTTTTCCACGTGATCTTGCTCGCATCTTCAACTGGCAACAGTGGCCGTGCCGTAATCTCACGAGAACGCAAGCCTACGAGATCTTTATCCCCGATCAAAACATCGACCGCATTCATCACAAAAATGCCATTCTCAGGAATTTGCCCGCCCCCTTCATCCAGCAAGAAATTACTGTTACCTACAAGCACCAACTGACTGATGGTTCCCGGCAAACTGTCTGACTCGGCTGTGGCATAAACCCCCACCACTTTGCCCGGCTCATTTAGCGATTCAAAAGATTGGTTTTGAATGGGGTTTAAATTGATATACCCCGTTGTTGTCGATGAATTTTCAGACGTCACCAACAGCGGTTGGACCACGACATTTGGATCGGCCGTATCGAAAGCCAATTCGCTTGAAAACAACAAATGAACTTGTTCAAGGCCACTGACAATGTCATGATCCGGAAAGTCTTGAATCACCGGAAAGAAGGGGTATTGCACCTGTGAATTAAAGCGCAAAAAACCACGCTGTTGAGACACGGTGATGGTACCGCTTTGTTTGTCCATGACCAAGTTTTCGACAACAGTGACACCATAAAGATGAATAATCTCAAAAATATTGGATGTGATGGGTTGCCCCATTTGTGCTTGCAAATCGCCTTTAATGCGGCCTTGTGTTATAAGCAAGTTACCACCACGCCTGACAAAACCTTTGAGGGTCGCTATGGCAGGATCAGACAGTGAATCTTCAACGCCCGTGACGATAAGCAAACTCACTTCACTCGGCACCCCAGCGCCCAAGATCACTTCGCGCACATCATAAGCTTCGCGCAGTTGCCCACCCAATCGATCAAACTTGGGTTTTTCTGCACCCGTATTTGCGACCCCTACAACAGGACGATCAGAATCGACCAACTTCTTTACCTTGGTCGTGATCTCATACTCCAAACCCGTTGTGGTCTGAATCACAGGCAACACTTCGCGCTGATCACCGTATAACAGCACCATGCCCATATAGACCCGTTTAACTTCCATCTTGTCATTTTCAATCACTTGCAATTGCACAGGCTGAATGCCCGACTTTTGTGCCTCAAGCGCCAACTGCTCATCGTTATCTGGTTGATAGAATTCAAATCGAAAGTTGCCACCAGAATATGCTGCGTACTCTTCCAAGATATCTTGCAAATACCGACTCGTGTTGCCGTATTGTCCAGGCATATTTTCAGAAAAATAAACCTTGGCCGTTAGCAAATCATCAATCTTTGCGATCACCGATTGGCTCGAAGGAGACAAAGAGTAAATTTGATTTTCAGTGAGATCTATTCTAAAGAAAAAGTTTCGTGACACCACGTTGGCCAACACCACCAACACAATGGCTGCCACGATATAAGTCAGAAAAGACTTTTTGCTATTAATCGCTGCCATTGTTTACCTCCACTTTCGCATTTCAACAACCCGAACGGTCATCGTCAAGAACAACCAAATGAGCGAACCAAAATAAATCAAATTGCGTGAGTCGATCACCCCGCGCCGAATGTTTGCCAAGTGGTAATCAACGGCCATAAACTGGATGGGACCCGCCAATGCAGAGGGCATAAACAAGAGCAATTTATCGAGCAAGTAAAACACCAAAACCAGCACAACAGCAACAATAAATGCCACCACCTGATTGTCGGTCAAACTACTCGAAAAAGTACCCAACGCCGCGTACAACCCGCCCACCAAAGCCAGACCGATGTATCCGCTGATCACAGTGCCGTAGTCAATATTTGTGCCGACTGACAACAACGTAAAAAAGTGAATCAGCGTAAAGCCCAAACCTGCAAAGATCAAGACCAACGCAGACAGGTACTTGCCAATCACGAATTCATAATCTTGGATTGGAAGCGTAGCCAATACTTCAGAGGTGCCCAGATTATTTTCTCGTGCAATCAGACTCATCGTGACCACGGGCACAAAAAACAAATAGACCATTGGCACAATGTTAAACAGCGCACGCATATCTGATTGGCCAAACAAGAAAAAGGTGTTCGTAAAAAAATACCCATTGAACAGTGCAAAAAAGACCAAGAAAATATAGGCCATCGGGCTCTTGAAAGATGCACGCACTTCTTTACGGAAAATTGCGAGAATGTTATGCACTGTCGCCTCCTTCCACAGTCAGTGTTCTGAAAACATCTTCCAACAGGACTGCCGTTTGACTCATTTCCAAAATGGTCCAACCACTGCTTTTGGCATAATTGAAAATCTCTTCACGCGGGTCACTGCCCCGTTCGTATTCAATAGACAAAACGTGCTGACCTTCTGTGGCTTCGGTCTTTATCAACTCTATCCCCTGAACTTGAGAACCGATGTTGCCCAAGGTTTCGTCCGAGGCATATTTCACCTCAAGGGTTAATTGCGTCTGCCCTCTTAAACTCGACATCAATTCTTGGCTGGTACCGTTTGCGACAATTTCACCTTGATTGATGATCACGATGCGGTCTACAGTCGCAGCGATTTCTTGCAAAATATGACTGGACATAATCACCATCTTCTCTTTGCCCAGTTCTTTTATCAAGTTGCGAATGCCAACGATCTGATTGGGGTCCAATCCCGAAACAGGTTCATCGAGAATCAGCACCTTGGGGTCGTGCAATAT
>JABIFK010000668.1 GCA_018650745.1 Candidatus Latescibacterota bacterium
ACTTGGCAGCTGCCCATCCCACAGCACGATGGGTCGAATACATCACCCCATCGCCTTATATCGAAGACATCATCACCAACAAATTTGAACTCGACGAAAATGGCCTCTTAACCATCCCCACCACACCCGGTTTGGGCCTCGAACTCGATTGGGATGCCATCAAACACTTTTCGGGAAAACGATAAACATCAATGTCACAGGTCACAGGTCTTTTGACTTTGATTTTGACCTGAGACGTGCAGACTTGCGACCTGAGATTTTTTTTCAAAAGGAATCCACATGAAAATCGGCATTATGGGCGTGCATTACGGCCACATTGGTGGCATGTTTCGCTCAGCAGTTCAGGCAAACAACGGTGAAATTGTTGGCATCGTAGAACCAGACGATGCACTCTACAGCAAATACACCGAAGAAAAACCGATCCCACGTTATACGTCTTTACAAGAAATGATCGACCAAGCCCAACCCGATCTTGTTCTTGAGGGCCTGTCCCACGAAGAAAAAACCGATGCCATTGAAACGTGCGCCCGAGCAGGCATTCATATGCTCTTAGACAAACCACTCTGCCGCACCCAAGAAGAATGGCAACGCATTCAAACCGCAGTTGAAACAAGTGGTATCAAACTGTCCACAAATTTCACATCACGCAGTCACTCTGGTTTTATTGCACTTAGAGAAGCCATTCTCAACGGCGACTTGGGCGAACTGGTCAGTCTTATTTCGACGCATCCGCACAAAATAGGCGACACCCCTCCCCCTCTATACCTTGACCCAAATAGATATGTGGGCACCTTCCACGATTTAGCCGGTCACGGCGTCGATCAAGTCCGCTGGCTCACGGGTGCGGAATACACTGGCGTTCACGCATTGGGCACACTGAAAAAACACGTTGGATCGGGCCTCACATTTGACCACGTGCAGGCATCCTTTCAACTGAGCAACGGTGCACTGGCCACTCTCACTGCCGATTGGCTCACGCCCAAAGATGCCAAATCATTTGGCGACACCCGCTTCATCATTATGGGCACCGAAGGCTCGGCCCACTTACGCGCCTATGCCAATGATCATGTCCTCATCGTCTCAAACAAATCAGGCACCTACGAACCCGATCTGCCGCCATCACGCGGAGACTTTGTACAAAACATGATCGATGCGATCTCACAAGGTAAAGAAAATTTCATCTCCACAAATGACACCTTGTCAGTTACCAAAGCCTGCATTGCCGCCGAGCAATCTGCCAAACAAAACGGCACCTTTATCACCATACCATAAAAAATGGCGCGTGCTTCTTAAAGAAACACGCGCCATTCCTGAACCCTCTCCATCTACTACTTTTTTACTTTTGCCTTTTACTCCCCTACCACTCATCCTCCTCATCCATATCTCCCAAAACCTCAATATCTTCACCGCCCAATTCATCATCCATAATCATATGTGCTTCTTCATCCCGCTTCAAACCTTCCAAAATGGCCAATTTGACTTCTACGGCCCCTTCAAGCTGATCGCGCTCTTCTTTTGCCGAAGCGTCACCCAAATTATATCGGTGCATTAAATCGCCAAATTTCTCCATATCGGCAAGCAACTGTGTCTGCAAATTAGTAATGGGATTAATGGTCACAACAACCTCCTCGGTTCACGCGGGTCGAACCCAAATACTTCAAATATGTCTAAGAGGAACAGCACTTGTTTTTGAATCTTAAAATCAGACACTGTTTTAAGAAGCACGTCGCGTGCCACAGTCACACACTTCAAACAAAACCATCTTAAGCATATTGAAATAATAAACTTACACTGACGATTCTCAAATAGAAGCTAGCTTGCGAAATCGCCAAATCGCGTCACGATGATTCTTCGAGATTCAAATCCGCCACAAGGTGTCACAATACAACCACCAAAAGTACCCCTTCGTCCCGTGTGTCCACAAAGCAAAAACCAACGAGCGTACAAGTATGGGAAATTTGGCAATGCTCAATTAAAGAAAAAAACAAAACGCGATTGATGAACGATCCAATCGCGTTTTAGAATACTTAAAAATAGAGGCATATAATCAGAAAAATGAGATCTGTAAGGAACCAAAGAGGACACACCAAGCACCCTAATTTTTTTTGACGTATTTACCCCAACGTCCAGCTTACCCAACATTCGCCTTCATTACAGTCACTTTTTCCAAACGTTCCGGCACAGGTTCAAAGCCCACCCCAGGTGTTTCATCCAAAACCACATTACAATTTTCATCCTGCTCAATCCACCGATCTGCAATGTCTTCTGTATAAAACTTAGCCGAGGGAAACACATCTGCCGCATAATTAAACCCAGGCAATGTGCCCAATGCCGCACAAATCCCTGCGCCCACACCGCTTTCCAACATCCCACCCACCCACGCATCCATACCCGCATCCCGTGCCATATTGTGAATCATCACGGCATGATGTAACCCACCCACACGGCCCGGTTTCACATTCACCACTTGACACGCGCCCACACGTAAAGCCAATTCAAAATCGCGTGGCCGTTTCACTGACTCGTCCAAACATACTGGCGTTTGAATCTGCTTTTGCAATTCGGCATGATCAATCAAATCCAAATGATCCAATGGCTGTTCAATCATGGCCAAGTTAAAGCGATCAAATGCTTTAAGTGTGTCAATGTCCTTTTTCAAATCATATCCCGAGTTACAATCTACATGAATCACCGGATCTGGAAATGCACCGCGTACGGCTTCCAACATCTCAATGTCCCATCCGTGTTTCACCTTTAATTTAATACGCGGATAGTCATCATCCACCGCAGTCTGAATCAGAGCCAATAATTCATCTATCGTATCCTGTACCCCAAAATCAGCGCCACAACGCACCACAGGTTCTGTGGCACCCAGCGCACGCCAAAGCGGAATTCCTTTCAACTTACTATCCAACGCCCACCAAGCCGTTTCTACAGATGCCTTGGCAAATGAGTTGCCTTTAAACACGGCCAACCGTTCCATCACCTCTGCCGCCGAGTCCAGCGTTTCTCCCACCAACTGAGGCAAAAAGAATTCCCGCGCCGTTTCATAGACAGACCGTGCCGATTCAGGAGAATACGTGGGCGCATAAAATGGCGTTGCTTCTCCCCAAGCCGATTCACCACCACTCTCCAAACGCACCATCACCGAATGGATGGTCGCATCTTCACCATACGCCGTGCGCCACGGGCTAATCAAAGGCAATTCCACATATCGAATTTCTGCCGCATCAATTTTCACATCACACCCCTTTGTTTTATGTCATCAATCAAAATTTGAGCAACAGCAATATACCGCTCCCATTTTTACACTGTCAACCGCTATTCACCCTACCCCATACGGCCCAAATTTGCCCAAGGTCAAAGAACAACCCATTTCATTTATTTACAATACATTAAATCATAAACAGTTCAAATATCCACTCATCATTCACCCATATTAAACCAAGCCTGATCATTAAATATCTGTGACAGTTCCACATGCAACGTCTTTATTGACTTCCCCCTACCAACACGGTATATTTTACGCTCTACATCATTGAGTTTTTTACACTTGCATTCTCCTGGCAAAGCCCAAATATATGAATCTTGAACACATTCGTAATTTCTCCATCATCGCGCACATCGACCACGGCAAATCCACCTTGGCCGACCGCCTGCTTGAGCAAACCCACACCCTCACCAGCCGGCAAATGCAAAACCAAGTACTCGACAGCATGGATCTCGAACGTGAACGAGGCATTACCATCAAGTCTCATGCCATCCGCATGGACTACAAAGCCCCCGATAACACCCTCTACGAACTCAATCTCATTGATACACCCGGTCACGTCGATTTTTCATACGAAGTCTCTCGCAGCCTCACCGCTTGCGAAGGTGCGCTCTTGCTGGTTGATGCCGGTCAGGGTGTAGAAGCCCAAACGGTAAGCAACGTCTTACTGGCCATGGATCACGATTTGGCTATCATCCCCGTGATCAATAAAATAGATTTGCCAGGGGCCGAAGTAGACCGCGTCGTGATGCAATTACACGACCTCTTAGGGGTTGAAGAAGAAGAAATTGTCAAAATCAGTGCCAAAATGGGCATCGGCATAGATGGCTTACTCAAGGCCGTCATCGATCAAATACCTCCACCATCGGGCGATGTCAATGCACCGCTCAAAGCCCTCATATTCGACTCCATCTTTGATCAATACAGAGGGGCCGTCGCTTATGTGCGTGTGTTCCAAGGCACCCTTAAAACCAATATGCCCATCACCTTCATGTCATCCAGTATAAAATATGATGCAGAAGAAATCGGCACCCTCAAACTCGGGCGCATCAAGCAAAAAGAAATACACGCAGGGCAAGTGGGTTATCTCATTGCAAGCATTAAAGATCTCGAAGAGGCCCGTGTGGGAGACACCGTCACAAGTACCCTCACACCCGCAACAGAACCTCTATCGGGTTACCAAGAAGTAAAACCCATGGTTTTTGCAGGGCTCTATCCAATTAGTGCCGACGATTTCGAAGATTTACGAGCCGCCCTTGAAAAGCTACGCCTCAATGATGCCTCTTTGCGCTACGTACCCGAATCCTCCACAGCACTCGGTTTTGGATTTCGCTGCGGATTTTTGGGGTTGCTCCACATGGAAATTGTGCAAGAACGTCTCGCACGCGAGTTTGACATGGAAATCATCACCACCGTGCCCAATGCAGAATATGAGGTCACTCTCACAAATGGTGATGTTATCAACGTTCAAAACCCCGCCGAAATGCCCTCACCGGCCAATATCCAACAAATTGCCGAACCCATGCTCGATGCCCAAGTGCTCGTTCCATCTGAGTATGTCGGCAATGTCATGCGCATTGCACAAGAGCGACGGGGGCGATATCGCACCACAGAATACATCGACCCCACACGAGCGCTCTTGCGCTACGACATGCCCCTTTCAGAAATTGTGCTCGACTTTTACGACCGTCTCAAATCAGTAAGCCGAGGGTATGCCTCATTCGATTACGAATACAAAGCCCATCAAGCTGGCGACTTGGTCAAGCTTGACCTGCTTATCAATGGCGAACCCGTCGATGCCTTATCAGCCATTGTACACAGAGACAAATCTTATGAATGGGGCCGTGCATTATGCCAAAAGCTCAAAGAGCTCATTCCACGACAAATGTTTGAAGTGATTATTCAGGCGGCCATTGGTGCAAAAATTATATCGCGTGAAACGGTGCGCCCCTTCCGCAAAAACGTAACAGCAAAATGTTATGGTGGCGACATCAGTCGCAAACGCAAATTACTCGAACGTCAAAAAGAAGGCAAAAAACGGATGAAGCAAGTCGGTAGTGTCGAAATACCACAAGAAGCCTTCCTCGCCGTTTTAAGCATGGAAACATAAAAACAGCCAGAAGCGGTCAGTCGTCAGCTTTTAGTTTATTAAGCAATACATTCAAAATTGAAAACCGACACTTCAAAAGCTGGCCACCAAAAATCGACTGTTGAAAGCCCATCATGTCAAAAACAGTGCCCACAAAAAAAGTAAAACAAGCCACGCGCCGTCCGGCAAAAAAAACAACACCCCCAACACCTACCCAAGATCCCTCAGTGACCTCCGAATACATCAAAGCCATCGTCTTTGCCGTTCTCCTGGCACTCTTTATTCGCACATTTGTGGTCCAAGCTTTCCGCATCCCTTCAGGTTCTATGGAAGACACCTTGCTCATTGGTGATTTTTTATTGGCCAACAAGTTTATCTTCGGTGCCCAAATCCCGTTTACCAATACACGCTTACCGGCCTTGCGTGATCCTCAAATTGACGATGTCGTTATCTTCCAATACCCCGAAGACCTCAGCAGAGATTTCATAAAACGCGTCGTAGCAATACCAGGACAAACCATTGAAATTCGCAACAAGATACTCTTTGTCAACGGCAAACGCACCATAGACCCGGCCAAATCAAAATATGTCGATCCACGCATTATAAACAGCAATGAACCTGGCAGTATACGAGACAATTACGGCCCTGCCATAGTGCCCAAAGGGCATTACTTTGTTATGGGTGACAACCGAGACAACAGCGAAGACAGCCGATATTGGGGTTATCTCAACAAAGAATTGATACACGGCAAAGCGTTTATTTTGTATTGGTCCTGGGCACCAGACGACAATGCACCCGTATACAAAGGCTTTGTATCCATTCCTGGCCTGCTCTTTTACAACATCATAAATTTTCCAGCCCGCACCCGCTGGACACGCATCGGCATGTTGATCGAATAAAAGCCAAGACTTTTCACTTTTTACTTTTGCCTTTTTACTTAATTATGTCTCTTGGCCTTTACATTCATATTCCGTTTTGTCGATCACGGTGCCCCTATTGCGACTTTGCATTTGTCGTGCGTCAGACCCATTTGGCCAAGCGATATACAAATGCGGTAGTGCACGAATTACAAACACAAATCAACGCATTTGACACTAACACAACATTTGACACCCTTTATTTTGGTGGTGGCACACCGTCTCATATGCCACCGCAATATATCGAACAAATTCTCAATGCGGTTCAAAAGCATGCGTCTTTATCATCCAATGCTGAAATTACGGTTGAAGCCAACCCCGGTGACCAATCTCATTTTTCAACCTTAAAAAAAACAGGCGTCAATCGATTGAGCTTGGGCATTCAAGCCCTCACAGACCGTGCGCTCAAAGCCTTGGGGCGGTTTCACAACACAGAAGATGCATTAGATGCTTTTAAAGCTGCGCGCGCAACTGGCTTCACCAATATCGGAATCGACCTTATTTTTGGTGCACCAAAACAAACACAAGAAGAATGGACAACCATTTTAAAGGAAGCAGTCACACTCAATGCCGAGCATATTTCCGTTTATGGCTTAACAATAGAACCAGACACAAATTTTGATAAACGAGCCAAAAAACAACAATTGCCATTGCCTACAGAAACATTGCAATCAAACATGTTTCTCAGAACCATTGATCACCTGACAGCAGCCCATTACGAGCACTACGAAATTTCAAACTTTGCACAGCCCAACTTTGCATCTCAACACAATCAAAGTTATTGGGAAGGCAAACCTTATTTGGGCGTGGGTCTTTCGGCCCATTCCTTTATCAACAACAAACGTATTTGGAATGTAAACGACCTACAAACCTATATGCAATCTGTAGAAAACACGGGTCTGGCCGTCGCATCGTCTGAAACAATTGATGCAAACAAACATCTGCTCGAAAAAATTATGCTTGGCATAAGACGCAAAAAAGGGTTGGATATTGATTTTCTCGAACAGCATACGCCCACACAACTCCAACACCTTCTCAATCACAATTTGCTCGAAAACCACCAAAATCGTATTAGACTCACACGCAAAGGTTTGTTAATTGCCGATGCGGTTTGCACTGAACTTGTGAAAGATCTCTAATGGAATTTCAGATTCGCACACCCGGCTCTACAGCCAATCTCGGTCCAGGTTTTGATGCGCTGGGGCTCGCGCTTTCAATTTACAACCATGTCACCATCATGACCCAGTCGACGCCAGGCCTTGAAATAACCGTTCAAGGTGAAGGCAAAGACCTGCTCACCACCGATGAAACAAACCTCTTTTATCAAGCCGCACAATTCACAGCTCAAAAAATAGGCAAACCACTGCCAGGCCTCTCTGTCGCATTGCAAAATGGCGTGCCACTCGCGCGCGGTCTGGGCAGCAGTTCCACGGCCATAGTCGCCGGCGTCATCGCAGCCAACCACATATTGGATCAACCGTTTTCCCAACAAGATCAGCTCAACATCGCCACAGAAATAGAAGGCCATCCCGATAATGTATCACCGTGTCTATTGGGCGGTCTCACCATGTCAGCCCTCGATGGCAAACAGGTAGCCTGTGTGCGTGCTTTACCGCCCGATACATTGCAATCGGTTGTGGCCATTCCAGAATTTGAACTCAAAACATCTGAGGCACGCCAAGCGCTACCCCAAGAAATTTCACTACACGATGCCGTCTTTAGCATCAGCCGAGCCTGTTTGGTAACCGCAGCCCTCATGTCCGGTGACTTGGCACAACTCAAAATAGGCATGCAAGATTGCTTGCATCAACCCTATCGGGCCCATCTCATTCCCAATTTTCACGAAGCCATTGATGCGGCCCTGCAAGCAGGATCTTTAGGCGCTGCACTCTCGGGGGCAGGACCAACCCTCATGGCATTTGCAACACAAAATGCCGATGCCATAGGCCAAGCAATGGTTGACGTTTGGCAAAAAAATGAGATCGAAGCAACCTATCACGTCTTAAATATAGACACAGATGGAGCTGTCATTTTATGATGACACAAATAACACAACCCAATACATGCTTGCGTCGTATTTATATCTTCTTGATCACGGTGCTGATTTTTACAATGATATTTGAACCCGTTGCACTTCAAGCACAAAGTCGGCGCAAAAACAATAACCGAGACAACAAAGAAGATGCCACCGACAAACGCAAAGGATCGGGCCAACCCTTTTCGCAACAAACCCTTGAAGATCGCGCCACCCAGCTCGAAGACATGGGTGCTACGCCAGTTAAAATTACCAGCATTGGCAAAGCCGCCTATGAATCCGTCATCCAATCGGGTCGTTACATTGTAGGACCTGGCGATATGTTTGTTGTTATGGCCGGCTCAGGTGAATCGCTTGAAGCCACAGAACTTATCGTAGGTGCCAGTGGCGACTTGGTCATTCCAAATATTGGTGCCATTCCCGTTGCGACTCGCACTTTAGCAGAAACACAACGGATCATCCAAGAGGCCGTTGCCAACAAATTTCAACAACTCGATATGACCATTTCACTTTCGCGCCTGCGTTCATTTCCCATTAATGTCAATGGCGAAATTCAATTTCCGGGCGGGTATGGTGTCAATGGCATTGAGCAAGTTTCAGAACTCATCGTGCGCTCAGGCGGGTTAATCGAAGCCCCCAACAAACGTGCCTCTTTGCGCAACATTCAAATCAGGCGACCACAAAAAGACCAAAAAGAGCCCATCGTCCAACGTGCAGACCTGTTGCTGTGGAACCTAACAGGCAAAGAGCAATACAACCCCTACCTGCTCGACGGCGATCAGATCTTTGTGCCAACCCTTCAAGATTCTATAAACATTTCAGGTGCTGTTTATCGACCAGGCAATTACGAATATGCACCCGGAGATCGCATCACAGACTTGCTCACGCTGGGGGGCGGCATCAAAAACACAGAGCAATCTCAACAGGCCCAGCTCTTGCGAATGTCCTCCAATAGCACCTGGACACCCATTCAAATTGATTTGACAAAGCTCCAAAATGAAGGTTCCGAATCCAACATGCTTTTACAAGCCAATGACAAACTTTATGTTTTGGGTGAAGAACGCTGGGTCTATATTGATGGCGAAGTACAATTTCCGGGCACATATCCCATTGAAGATGGACTTACACTGAGACAATTGTTAAAACGCGCACAACTCAAACCCGAAGCGTCTCTGGCCCAAGCATCCCTCTTTCGCAAAGTTGATTACAAACAAAAAGTAGAAGACGAAGAAGATGTCGTACTCACAAGACTATTGGCCATTCCACGCACCCAACGCACCGATGAAGAAAAAGCACTTATTGCATTAAAAACGCAGCAAGTGTCAGGACGGTTGCCCATTGATTTTACGGAGCTGATGACCAACGAAAAAAATGCCGTCACACTGCGTGATGGTGATAACATTCGTATCCCGCGTTTTATTTCGTCAGTCCAAGTATCAGGCGCAGTACAAGCCCCTGCCAATATCCCATATAATAAATCTGCAACCATTCAGACTTATATTGATGCGGCGGGTGGCTTTACTGACCGCGCGCACATCACAGACATCGTGCTCATTAAAGGCAACACCGAAACAACAATCAAAATTGATAATTTCACCCGTTCCGTAGATCCCGGCGATGCAATTTATATCCTAGCCAAAGAAGAAACACCCGGCCAAGGTTATCGCATCTTTCGCGAAGCCTTAGCCGTCTCGGGAAGCATCGCCGCACTCATTCTCACCATTGTGGCCATAAACAGATAATGGAAAACGAACGTAACATATTAGACCTCATTCGCATCCTTGTGCGTTGGCGACGCATGATTTTAATCTGCTTTTTTGCTGTAGTCGTTGTCACGGCAGTTATTTCTCTCATGTTGCCCAAAGCCTATCGCGCCACCGCTGTCGTTTATCCCCCCAAAGATTCACAAAGTGGATTGGGGCTTTCTGCGCTATTGGGCGATTTGTCGGGCAGCCTCTTAGGCGGATTAGGCGGTCAAAATGCATCCCCAACCGAGTTTGTTCCCATTCTCGAAAGTGAGCGGGTGCGCTTGGCGGTTGCCAATCGTTTTAACCTGGCCGAACAATACCAATCGGCACATCAAAGCGAATTACTCGATCAGGTGGTTGAAAAACTCAGTGTCGAATTGTCTCGTGAGCAATTTTTATCCATCTCTTACGAAGCCGAAACGCCTCAAAAATCTGCAGACATTACCAATGCGTTTGTCGAAGAATTGGAAAACGCATTGCAAGAACGCAACCGCAACCAAATTTATACCTACCGATCATATCTCGAAAAAAGACTCAAACAAGCAGAAGGCGATATGCTTCAGGCAGAATTGCGTTATAACACATTTCAAAAAGAAAATATGATCATTGACATTGAGGCACAGGCCAAAGCACAAATCGAAAGTGCATCAAATTCTTTTGCAATACTCGTTGAAATGATTATCGAACGCGATATCAAAGCAGAAGTCTTGGCATCAGATAATCCAGAACTCAAAAAATTAAACACAGAAATTCAAGCAACAACAAAGGCCTTAAACAATGTCCTTATGGGAAGCGAATCGCCTTCCCATATCGCCAGCCCGCTCCCCAAATTATTCAAACCGTTCAATGAAATCCCTCAGCTGGGTCTGGCCACCTTGCAATTGTTGCGAGATGTCGAAATTCAAAATGTGATTTACCAGTTTATCAAACAGGAATATGAAAAAACACGTTTTGAAGAAGAAAAAGAAACCACCACGGTTGTCATACTCGACTCAGCCCGCCCCCCAGATGTGCGCAGCAAACCCGCACGCACAATGATGGTTGCCATTGCTGGTGGGTTAAGTCTTATCCTAAGCAGTTTACTGGCGTTTATATTTGAAGCCGTAAACAATCTCACCCCAGAGAACCGTGCCAAAATCGACGCCATAGGTACAGACTTAGGCAAAAAATAGAATCGTCTCATTTTTACATACTTTTTCGCTTTTCACAAAGCATCCGTCTTGTTAGCTTTTACCCCATAATTGTGTTATAAACTCAGAGCCCATCAATAGCGCTCTGCGATTTTATCTTTAAAAGGAGTTCTTACATTATGTCAGAAGCATCTGTTGCCCCACCAGAGGTCGCCGCACTCAAAGCCAATCAAAAAATCCCTACAGAACCAACCATACTCACAACAACTGTTGGGTCTTATCCTTTGCCCGAATGGCTCGTTGCAGCACCCAGCGAAACCGCCGTGGTCGATGCAACCCGTGTTATTTTTGACACCCAACGCCAAGCAGGCATAGACTTGCCCACAGATGGCGAAATGTATCGCTTCGACATCAGCCACCCCGAAACCAATGGCATGATCGAATATTTTGTAGGCCCAATGGGCGGCACCCGTTCAAATTTTGGTCGCAGCGAAGTTGAAACTTTTCGAAAAAAACAAACCATGGGTTTTCGTGCCAAACCCGCAGCCGTGGTCGATTCAGAACTCACGGAAGGATCTCTTGACCTACTTTCTGATTGTGTAAGAGCCGCATCGGTTGCAGGCGGGCCATTTAAATTCACGCTCACCAGTCCCTACATGCTTGCCCGCACACTGCTCGACAATCATTATGGTGATTTTGAAGGCTTGTTGATGGGTGTTGCCAACGTCTTGGCGGATCAAGTACGCAATTTGCCTTGCGCGTGTGTTCAAGTTGATGAAGCCAATATTCCAGGTAACCCAGAAGACGCCCCCATCGCAGCCAAAGCCATCAATGTCGTACTCGATGCCATAGATGAAGGCACAGAAAAGTCTGTCCATTTCTGTTTTGGAAACTATGGTGGTCAAACCATTCAAGGTGGTACTTGGCGCGCATTGGTCAATTTCTTAAATGAGTTACACACCGATCACCTCGTACTCGAATTGGCTCACCGCCCAGATGACGACCTTCTCGCACTTAAAGAAATTGACCCACGCATCAAACTCGGTATTGGCGTGGTAGACATTAAAGTAAACCATGTCGAAACTGCTGATGAAATTGCATCGCGCATTGAAAAGGCCGAAAAAGAAGTGGGTCCTGGACGCATCTCTTATATTCACCCCGATTGTGGCTTTTGGATGCTCAAACGCTCTATTGCCGATCGAAAAATTGCTGCGCTAACCCATGGTCGCGACCTGTATTTGGGCAAATAAAACAAACGCAACTTGCCTCAGCACCAAGCGTTCAAAAAAACACCTCGTTTTTTACTTTTTACTTTTTACTTTTAGTTGCCTCTCTATG
>JABIFK010000649.1 GCA_018650745.1 Candidatus Latescibacterota bacterium
CCATTCAGGCAGAGCAAGCCGCAACAGAACGGGTCGAGAGCGCCCAACAATCCTTTCACATTGTCAACCGCAAATACGAAGAAGGTCTCGCCCCTCAAATCGAATTTCTCGACGCCCGCAACACCCGAACACGCGCAGAAGTCCAACACCTCATAACCACCTTCGACATCTACATTCGCTTGGCCAACCTCGAACACGCCGCAGCAATGTATGACCTCACCGATATGTAAAAAATAAGAGGTCGAACATTCGCGCATTCATCCACACCCATTCACCCACTTTCTCCTGGTGCTGTGTATTTGCCCTTATTGGGTTGACACACGCAACGTATATCACCAACGGATTCATTTGGCTCGACCACGGTGACTTAGAACTGGGCCGCGCGGTATTGCCACTCAGCCATCTACATGAAGCATTCCTAACCCGATTTGGCGAAACGGCGTTCTATCGTCCACTCGTCACGGTCATCCACAGTTTAGATACTGCACTATACCACCAGAGGGCACCCGGTTACCATCTCACCAACGTCATACTACACCTTCTCGCCTCCGCTGCATTTGCACTTTTCCTCAGCCAATTCCTATCCTTAAATTATTCAGAACGCCAAGGCATGTATTTTATCATGGTGGGTCCGGGTGTCATGGGTGAAGGACACGCCGAATACATTGACGATCTCTTAGACGAAGACACATCCATCTGGCGTATTTGCTGCTGGCACAAAAATCAGCAACGCATGCAGGTCGGTGGCAAAAAAGATGAAACAGGCTGGGAAGTCTACGAAGAAGCCCGCGAAGGCGGTGCAATCATTGCCACAGGACACGAGCACTCCTACAGCCGCACGCACTTGTTGAGTAATATGAAAAGTCGCACCATTGCCAGTACGTCTGACACCCTTGAAATTAGACGCGGACGTACATTTGCCGTGGTCTCAGGATTGGGCGGCAAAAGCATTCGCACACAAAAACAAGAAGGCAAGTGGTGGGCCAGCATCTACACCGCAGACCAGGGTGCAAACTTTGGCGCATTATTTGGCATATTCAATCGCAACGGTGAAAAAGATTTAGCGGAATTTTATTTTAAAGACATCACCGGCAAAGTCGTAGATCGTTTTTGGGTCAGAAGCAAAGTAGGAAATTAGACCCCAAGAACAGCAACACAAACAAAAGCCCCGAGAAATGATTCTCGGGGCTTTTCATTTTCAACACACTGACTGAAATAAACGTTGATTTATTCAATCGCAAATCGAGAAAAACGCATCCCTTTTCATACTTATTTCATACTTATAAAACAGTCATTCTGTTACTCTTTCTAAGAAAACAATTAATTTTGCTTACCGAAAACACTATTTATTGACTTTCACAATAGATGCTCTTACGAAGATATACCCCTACAATTTGTATTTACTTTGCCTGAGGACCTACGGCGCTTGATGTCAGAGGTACATATTGAATACTTAATGGCGTCAATTCATCAGCACCAATATCTTTTTGTCCTTCACGCCATTGCCCTTTAATGTCTTGCACCACGGCTGGATAGTCACCAAGAGCCGCATCCACGGCTGGGCTTTGTGTCGTTAACCGCAGAAATCCGCCCTGTTTTGCCAGCTTAGGGTCAACCATTCGATAGCCGTCCTGCGGAAGCGCCCACCCCAACTCTGCGCCAGGGTGAGACGAATAAAAAATATTGTCCGCAATTGTAAACTGCTCCCACATCCCCAAGTCTTCGTTTATCTTCTCTCGGTTTGAAACGATCAGGTTATTTGCAATAGTGATGTTACGCGCAGGCAAAGAATAAGTCTCTGCTCGAGTACCTTGCTCACCTAGCCTGAACGCCACGGCGCAATTGACAATGGTGTTAAATGCAACAAGTGCATCCTCCGGCCGCTGATAGCCACCCCAATTCCGAAGGTCGCCATCGCGTTCTTGATATTTCCAACGCGGATCGGTTCGTCGCTCAATGTCACCCGTCTTAATAAAAATCGCTGTCTCACCAAGATCTTGAAAATAATTGTTGATGATAACATGACCTTGGCCAAAAAAGCGAATACCACTTGAGCGCTTCTGATCACTGTCGTTAAAGAAAAAATTGCCTTCGACCAAACACGTGTGACAATTGCGCAAGGTCAACATCCCACGGCTGTTCCGAAATGTATTGTGCCTCAGAGTATTGTCATTGCTTTTCACGGAAATGATTTCGGCTTCGCCATCACAGCGCTCAAACAAATTATGATCTACAATAATATGGGCACTGCTGTGTGAATACGTGCTAGAACCAAGACGAATGGTCTCATAACCATTTTTTGTTCCAGGATAAAAGTTGCGAAAGTGGTTGCGATCAATGCGATCATACTGCGTAGACATATTGCCTGTTTCAACAGACGACCCAGCCGTAGAGATCATCACCCCGTGGCTGCGTTTCTCTTCAAATAAATTGTGATCAATACGATTGTGATGTGATTTTTCGCCACCTATTCTGACCCAATTTGATCGCTGTTGTTCTTGCCCACTTGCAACCAAACCTTGGCCGCGAATATGATTGCGTGTAAATCGACAATGGTGTGAACTTGTCACACGGCAGGCCATTACAATGTCGTTACTAAAGAATGAGAACCCTTCGATGGCAACATACGCACAGTTCTGTAACAAGAAACCTTCTGACCCTAAAATTCGAGCATTACCACGATTCGCCGCTCGAATAAGAATAGGCGCTTGTGCGGTTCCTTTTTTTGTGTCTACGCGAATGACCTTGGTGTTGTTGTAGTCGCCATCTGCAACTTCAATGAGGTCGCCTTTTTGTGCAGCGGCCACAGCATCCATGAGTTCTTCGATGTTCTTGACCTGAATCGTTCGTAGCGGTTTAAAGCTCTCAAGGTCGACCCCTGCGGTCATCGCCTCTTC
>JABIFK010000651.1 GCA_018650745.1 Candidatus Latescibacterota bacterium
CAACATAAAGACTTTCCGCAGTCAAATCACCAGCAGCCTTTCGAGCCGCCTATGAATCCTTTGCAGAAAAAGTACTCATATTAGACGCACCGGGCGTTTGCAGTCCCAATCTAAGCGCATTCCCATGGAACCGGATCAACCGCCCCATATATCCCCTCGATATCATCGAGGAAGAAACCTGGCTTTAAATAATCAGACCCATTCAAAGGAGATCCCATGAGTCTTTCACAGATCCAAGAATATCTCGGTGACGACGCCGATGCCCTCCTGAGTTACGAAGCAAAAGTTTCAAAAGACTTGCTCTCCCTACCCGGCCCAGATTTTGTCGACCGTGTGTTTGGCCCAACAGATCGCATCATTCCCGTTCTTAGCAATCTCCAACGACTTTATGGCTCTGGACGACTGGCCAATACCGGTTATGTATCCATCTTACCCATTGACCAGGGCATCGAGCATTCTGGAGGCGCCTCGTTTGCACCCAACCCCATCTACTTTGACCCTGAGAACATTGTCAAACTCGCTATTGAAGGCGGATGCAACGCAGTGGCGACTACACTCGGTGTTTTGGGCATGGTATCACGCCGTTATGCGCATAAAATCCCCATGATTCTCAAGTTCAACCACAACCAGCTTATGACCTACCCCAGCCAATATGACCAAGTCATTTTTGGGCAAGTTGAGCAAGCTTGGCAAATGGGCTGTGCCGGTGTAGGCGCAACCATTTATTTTGGCTCTGATGAAGCAAACCGGCAAATTGTTGAAATCAGCGAGGCATTTGCCCGTGCCCATGAATTGGGTATGTTCACCGTGCTTTGGTGTTATTTGCGTAACTCAGCATTTAAAACCGATGAGGCCGACTATCACGAAGCCGCAGATCTCACTGGGCAGGCCAATCATTTGGGTGTCACACTCCAAGCCGACATTATCAAACAAAAACTCCCGACCAATAACGGAGGATATACAGCAATCAACTTTGGTCGCACCCATGACAAAGTTTACACAGACTTATCCTCAGATCACCCGATAGACTTATGTCGCTACCAAGTCGTAAATTGCTATATGGGAAGAGCGGGTTTAATCAACTCAGGCGGGGCATCATCTGGTGCCAGTGACTATGCTGAAGCAGTGCGAACGGCAGTGGTCAACAAACGCGCGGGGGGAACAGGATTAATCTCGGGAAGAAAAGCCTTCCAACGCCCACAAGAAGAAGGCATCAAATTACTCAATGATATCCAAGATGTGTATTTATGCAATGATATAACCATTGCATAGGCTATGTATTTGGTAAAACAAAAAAGGTCTTTCGGAACAGTGTTCCGAAAGACCTTTTTTTATTTTGCGAAAGGGTTCTATTTCTTTTTTGGATCTGGCATATATTTTTTAATTCTGTCAGAAATAGTATCAGCAGTATACGGTTTAATCACATAATCATTGGCACCGGCTTGCACAGATTCGACCACCGTTTCACTATCGGTCAAAGAGGTGAGTATCACGACGGGAATATCTGATAACTGTTTGTCTTCCCGAATGCGCTTAAGTGCTTCCAAGCCATTCATACCTGGCATGACCACATCCAGCAGAATCATACCGGGTGGATCTTTTTTTGCAATATCTATGGCTTCTTGCCCATTGGTTGCTTCAATAGGAATACACCCCAATTTTTTGATCACAAAGCAAATCGCACGTCGGCTGGCGATTGAATCTTCTGCAACCAAAACCTTCCTTGACGTACGCTTTTTGCTACGAGGCGCATTTTCCACCAGCAAAGAAGCACCACACTCACCACAAAATTTACCTTGCTGTTCTTCTGCTTCACATGCAGGACATACGGCATGATACTGCGCTTCTGCAGCTCCACCAGAACCCCCAGCGGAGCCTCCTCCGCCCATATCAATGCCAAAAGACGTGCCGATATTTTGAGCCAATTCTGGCACTTTTTCTAATACCTGGTCCAATGTTTTGGGGCCAAAACCAAAAAACTCTTTCCCGCGCTCATCCAACTTCTCACGCAATTGCTCATTTTCAGTATCTTCAAGAAATTCAGCCATCAAACCCGATAAATTCACAATTTGGATAATGGCCTTTGTACCATCGGAAAGCGGCCCCTTTAATTCGAAAAAGTGATGATGACGAATGACTTCGGCCATCAATTGTGGCATCTGCCATTTCAAGCAAACTTCAGCACCAACTTGCGCATGATCTCCCCCCCAAGAATCGCGTTCGGCAAGAACCAAGTCTAAATTTTGTCCTTTGGCCATGCCCAATGCAGTACCATATTCAAGCGGCTGGTGACGCACCATGAACAAAATGCCAACATTTTGCAATAGAGCTGCAGAAAAAACGTCGGCAGGCTGGTCACCAGGTATGCGAGATGCTATGAGCCCCGCACAAACACCGGCATAGATCGACTGCTCCCAAAAACGCCCATAATCAAAACCGTGTTCTTTTTTTGCAGGAAAAATGCCCAAAGCAGAAATGCCCACTGCCAGATTACAAACCTTCTTATACCCCAACAAAGAAACCGCATCAGTAATACGAGTAATAGGCCCCGATACACCATAAAAGGGCGCATTTACCATCGTTAACATGCGGTCTAATAATGTCTTATCTGCTTCAATTTTATTTGCAATGTCTTTAACCGGCGCACTCAAATCAATTGTTAATCGAGCAATCTGAGTAGCTGTTGGAGGCAGCATAGGAAAACCTTCTGCCTCATCGACCATTGCTTTGAGAGCCTCTTTTGTCATGGCACTTCCGGTGGGTCAAGAGCGTTTTACAACTTACTACCAACGGCCAGTATTAAACCTTTTTTTCGCCATCATAAATCAGCTTGCCATTTTCATAAATGCACCCCGAAGTCTCGTCCAATTCATACTTCATCAATTGGCCCATAGACATATGGGCAAAGGCTTCTTTGGGCGTATCATATTTTTCCAGCAATTTTTCAATGGGCCCTTCAAACGCATAGCTTCTTTTCTTGGGTCTATCGCGTTCTCTACGTTGGCTTTCTTCCCTGCTAATAATGGGCAAACGTTCTGCAGCAGGCCCCAATCTACTGGCATACTCTTGTTGGCGACGAAACTTATCATGGCGCTGTTCAACTGCATCTTTGTTCGCCTCTTCTGCCTGATGCCCCAATATTTCTTCTGCCTTTTCAACCCACTTTTCCTGCTCCCGCTCCTGCACATCATCACGCCCAGCTTTACGCATAATATCTCGTAGCGAATCACTCATCGCAACAACCTCCAGCACATTAAAAAACGAGTACTTATCTCTCTCACAACAGCCCGAAAAATAAACCCCACACCCCCTTTTGTCAACGGGTAAATCAAACCCCAAACACACAGGTGTTGACGCCAGAGCCATTGCCCATTACTTTTTCCACCCAGAATACGACGAAGACACATCGCCACAACTCAGGGCACGTTTTGCTCACACCTTAAAACCCACAAAGGATATTTATGTCCAATCTCGACCGTCTCATCGAAATTATGCAACGCCTACGCGGCCCAGATGGATGCCCGTGGGACAAGGAACAAACCCAAGAAACCCTAAAACCTTACCTGATAGAAGAAGCCTACGAGGCCATTGACGCAATAGACAGTAGAAATGACAAGGATATAACAGACGAACTGGGTGATGTTCTGTTACAGGTGGTCTTCCATTCCCAAATCGCCAGCGAAACGGGCCGATTTACATTCGATGAGGTTGCCAAATCAATAGCTGACAAGTTGGTGAGACGACATCCACACGTATTTGGTGATGTTGTAGCCGAGACATCTGATCAAGTGGTTAAGAATTGGGAAGCGATTAAAGCAGAGGAACAAAAAGAGAGGAAAAAGGACGATTCTATCCTCTCTGGTGTGCCTCGGCATTTGCCTGCGCTCTTAAGAGCCGCTCAGATACAAAAAAAAGCGACAAAGGTAGGGTTTGATTGGGAAAAAACAGAAGAAGTCTTAGATAAAGTTGAGGAAGAAATAAAGGAATTCCGGAATGCCAGTACGCAACAAGACAAACAAGAAGAGTTTGGAGATATGCTTTTTTCTCTTGTCAACTTGGCACGATTTCTAAGAATAGACCCAGAAGATGCACTCACCCAAACCATCGCCAAATTTCAAAACCGATTTACATTTATTGAAGAAGCGCTCAGAAGCAAGGGCCAAACCCCCCAAAACGCGACACTTGAAGAAATGGACGCACTTTGGGAAAAAGCAAAAAATGCTTTAAATCAATAGAAGTCATAATACTGCGACAACTCAAGTGTCGGAATGGGCGCATCTCTCCAATCATCTATCCAACAAATGATGCGGTCACATACCTGAGGATCCAGATTCAAAGCAAGGAAGTCTCGGCTGCGAACCACCACATGAGCACAAATGGGTTTGCCATCAATGGCAAGAACATAATGCGGAAAATCTTCTTGAGATTTCAGCACTTCAAAGCCCAACTGCTCATAAATACGCGCAAACAATTCCCTAACATTCACCACACTACGCACAGCCGGATACGTCGTAAGGCGTTGTTTTGATAAGTGTAAGTCCATACCATTGGCATCGCCAGTGTCTTCGGAGTCAAACATGGAATAATCAGGATTGTTCTTTTTCATTTCAGCTTCTACGCGACCAAGCGCAACTTCGGCGACCTCCCTAGAATCACCAATAGACCTACGTACACGCTTACCTTTTTCGTCGTAATATCCAATCCACCACTTTTTGCCCCGCTGATAAAGCCAAGCCATACCCATCTCCAAGTAGACACAAAACATGCCTATTTGGCCACACCCACCAAACACGCACTCTTTATTTATCAACACCTTATGCAATTAAAACAGACAATTCTGTGGCTACTGTCCACAAAATGTGTCCAATGATAATACACCTCTGTTTCCTTTTTTGCAATAAAAAAGGGTAGGCCAATGGCCTACCCAATGCTCCCAACAGTATCTGCAAAACAATTATCGAACCAATAGCATCCGCCGTGTTGCCCAAAAATCGCCTGCCCGATATCGATAAAAATAAACCCCACTCGAGACATCACGATCAGCATCATCTTTCCCATCCCAAACCACTTGGTAACGCCCAGGGGCTTTATGCTCTTTAATCAATGTACGCAAACGTTGCCCCACCAAATTATAAACCGCCACATCCACGTCAGCAGCCTCAGGCAGTTCAAAAGCTATTGTTGTTGCGGGATTAAACGGATTGGGCACATTTTTCATGAGACGGAAGGTTTGAGGTGGTTTTTCCAACACATACGTGGCAGGCAGCCTCAGCGGAATTAATTGGCCATCTTCGGCAGACAACCACGCAGCTACAATTTCAATAGGTACAGCAACCGACTCGCCCTTTAAGCGAAATCGAAGCTGTACAAGCGCCCCAGCACCATCAACAGGCCCCATATCTTTGCCATCTAATGCAACCAGCACGGTGCCACTATATCGCTGAACCAATAAAGGATGTGTACCAAAGGGCCCCACGTCTATTTCTTTTGTGCCCAAAAGTTCGGCAGCCTCAGAGTCGTAATTGATCTGAAAAACATATCCTTTGGCAGGTGGCATATTATCAACAGCGAGTTCGGCAGCCAAAATGTGTGTATCATCATCTACACGTTGCCATTTTAAAGCCACTTGTTCTGAGGCAATTTTCTTGGCTGGCAAGTGCGTGAATGCAAACAGATCAGATAATCCAACCTCACCATCTCTATTTAAGTCTAACTGCGTATCAAACCCGCGTTTGTCCATTACTTGGTATATCAATTGCATCATATCTTTAAAGTCTATGGTGCCACTGCCATCAATATCGCCAAGCTCTCGCAGGCTTAGAGCCACACCAATGTCTGAAAGAACCTCACCGGCCTGCACTTTTACCCGTTTGGCATGGGTCTTGTCACGCGTATCACCATAAAACTCAGAAACATGCCTGTGCGACTGAACCTGCAATAAAAATTCACCCGAAGGCAAATCATCTAACAAAAAACCACCTGAAAGATCTGTTTGTGTCTGCCAAACCCCCGAATGCCCCACCCAGCGTGCGGTCACTAAAGCCTCACCGATGGGTTTGTTGGATGTACGATCTCGAACACGCCCTACAACTTTGCCACCGGGTAGCAATACAAAGTTAACAGCCTCTGTATGTGCATCTTCAGTCACAGCTACCGATGTGGCTTTCCCATTTGTTTGCACACCATCATAATAAAACGGCATATAACCATCGGCAGATGCCCTTACCAAATAAGAACCCTTAGCAACATTTGCCAAAACGTAAAACCCATCTTTATTCGATCGGGCATGCTGTCGTTTACCGGTTCCTAAAGGTTCTGCCACCACCCGTGCCCCGGCAATGGGCTCATTCTGAGCATCCGTTACTTGCCCAACAATCGCCCCTACTTGCCCCAAGACAAAATCAACATCTGAATTTTCACGATCTTTGGCCACTTTCAGGCGAGTCGCACTTTTTTTCTGCTTTTGACCACCATAATATGCGTGATCAAAACCCACTTTGCGTGCTTCAAGTATATAGTCACCTGGCACCAAACCCGATATCTGATAGGTGCCATTTTCTAATGTTGTGGCCGCATGGATGCGATCATCGCGCCTTAATGGCCGAGCAACAACCATCGCCCCAGCAAGTGTTTTTCCATCTTGCCCCATCACACGCCCAGACACCAATAACCCTTTAGACAAACCGATTTCAATGGGCCCCAATGCATCTCCAACAGCCAAAGTCACACCTGTTTGTGCCGTGACATACCCCCCCACCAACACTTGCAACCGGTAGGCACCCGGAACCAGTCCCTCTGCAATAAAATACCCATCAACAATCGCAACACGTTTGCGTAGACGCAGTGCCAGACCCTCTATAAGTACAATACCCGAATGAATTGCCTGCCCAGAAACCGCATCAACCACTTGACCATAAGCAGAAGCAAGAGGTGCCACAACAACAGGCCAGACCACCTCGGCCCCCGGTTCGTCAATTACAACAGGCACAGCCTCGCTACGACCCGTTGTATCTTCATACCAGTGCGGTATAAAACCAACTGCCATAACTTTTACCCAGTATTCACCCACAGGCAAGCGCAAACGAAACGTCCCATTCTGATCCGTCCGGTGGCGTTTTTGTCGTTTGCTGCTCAATGTTTGGTCTGCGGCAACAACTACGATCTGCGCATGAGATACAGGTGCTCCCGAAGGAGTCGTCACCGTTCCCATAAATACACCCGTAACGCCTTCCCTTTGTGCATTGGAAGGTGTTGTTATACCGAAAATTAACAATAAAAAAATAAAAAACAGTCGCTGTCTGTGCATACATGCCCTATATCTAAAAAATTAATCAAAACAACCTGCCCTACTTAGACGCAAATAAAGGCCAAATAGTTTAATAAGATCACCCCACCTGGCTCTGATGCCGCTCCCACACAACCGATGCGGCGTGAACATCTTGAATGGCCATACCAGAAAAATACACAATTGCCCCCTGTCCGCGCAAATTTTCTATCGTTCCAAGAGCTGCCTGACCAACATCCATAATCTCTCCTGTACCATCTTTAACATAAGAAATACACCTCCCGGAGGCTTTGGCAGTCAAAAAGTCTCCTGATTTCAAAACCTGTTCAGAATGATCCGGTATCACCTGTCGGTTTAAAAAGAGCGCCTGTTCCAATTGTTGTGTGCGTTGGTCCCCTCCCAACACAGAAATATGCACTTTTTCGGTCACCATTCCCTTTTTAAGCACCGGTGTTGGCGTCGGAACAGCTGCCAATATGACGTCGGCATTGCGAACACATGTTTCTATGGTTTCAAACATCTGCAACTTACAACTCAAGACACCATCGAGGTCATTGGCAAATTGACGACGATTTTCAGCCTTACGACTTGTCGCCCAGATCTCTTCTGGGTGTAAAGCAACATCAGCACACCGTGCCAACGCCATTGCAATGCGCCCAGTGCCCAAAATAGCAACCTTCTGAATGGGCAACTGGCACATATATTTTGCCCCCAACACACCCGCAGCACCCGTTCGCATATTGGTGATGTGCTCAGCGTCTAACACCACGCGTTGGGCGCCTCCCCAATCTTCTAGCTCAATAAAGGCCGTCCGCTCCCCTAATCGCCCAGTTTTAATATCCGAATGCTCTTCAATGATCTTTCTGCCTCGATATTTCCCTTTCCACTCGCCAGGCAAAGTCAAATGGAACACCTCCACATCATCTTCGCGCGTTAACGACTCTTCTCGAGCCGGATTCACCATCTCTCCTTTGCCATACAGCTGAAATGCCGCATCACAACTTGCCACAAAATCTGCCGGTGACATCATAGCGGAGACATCATCATCTGATATTCTAATGACAGAGCTCAAAAAGTTACCTCTATGAAAAAAGCTATTTTGGGTAAAAATATAACTGGTAAAACACACGCGACTGCTCAGACAAGAACGAAAACGGTGAACGGGGCTTACAAGTAACTACGCTACACCAAATTTCCTTCTGCCCGACTGTTCCGTCCAACTGCCGTAATCGCTTCAATCATACCCACACACAAATTCCCACTCATCAAATTATAATCGCTGGTACCACTCTCTATGATACCACGCGTTTGCGTGGCAACCTCCTGATCATCAGCGCAACGGTTGCCCTGGACAAGGGTGCGCAACAAATCATCCAATCGAATAGCAGGCCATTTGCCGGGCGCTTGTTGCGAGTTATTCAAGAGCAAATTACCCGTAATCACCTGCTCTTCTCCCCGATTGGCATCAATGCCACACATGCCATTGTTGGCACACACATTGTTGCTGATAATATCGTGATGATCAAAACCATTTGCCACGCCACCAATACCGTGTTGCCCATTGCCCTCAAACACACTATCGCTGCAAACCGAATGATGCACCCGCATGCAAAAATACAATCCGTCGCCGCCATTGTTACGTCCAATATTGTGTGACCAAACACTGTTGCCCAACCCTGTGCCCGGATGATAACCATGGCCTCGGCAATGGTGTGCCTGGCACTGAGTCACTTGCACGTCGGCCCCGCGCTGCACACCAATGCCATCACTTGGCCACCACTTTACAGTCACACCCATAATCCGCAAACGCTCACAACTCACCATATGTACAGCTGCATACGTAAAGTCCCACCACCGCCCATCATACCCATCTATGCCCATAATCGTTAAATCACGAATTTCTACATCGGTCGAGTTTTCGCTCCAAATTGCAGGAAAAAAATTGACCACACGTGCCATACTTGCAACAGATACGCTTCGATTCAATGGGCGATCCATACGCACAGACTTGCCATCTACAGATTCAACCACTGCATGTGTGCCCCACCACCCGCGCATATTGTCATCTCCCACACCGATTGCTTCACCGACCTTGACTTGCGCACGATTTTTGAGTGTCAGAGTTCGTCCGCCTTTACGCACATCTTTAGCCAGCGCAATTTCCTTTAAGGGTCTTACACACAAAACAGTTGCAGGCCCTTCGCCAATCAACCTGACCCGACTGGGCACTCGGATAGAATTCCGAAGCACATACCGCCCAGCAGGAATAGATACTTGCCCACCCTCATCTGGCAAAGCATCAATGGCCTCTTGAATACCACTCGTGGTAGATTTGGGGTCATAAAAATCAATCAGACTTACAGACTGACTGCCAACAGAAGCTTTAGATATATTCTGCATAAAAGTCTCCAATGAAAGCGTACCAAAAGAAACGCCATTAAATGCGCGCACCAAAATACACCACGCGTTAAACATCACCGTGTTTTATATCTGAGGGCTCTCCAAAAAGACCTGCCCTCCCAAATCCTGATAGTTACCAACCCAATACGCATTGCCAAACATGACAGCCCTCCCGAGTTGATTTTGATGGGCATACAGCATATGTTAAACAACATTCATGAACAAATACTTTTAGGAGATATGTTATGCAAGTCGAAATCAGATCAATTGAAACACCTTACCAATTTACATTACCCAATGGGCATGTGTTATTCAAAATTGAAGAGGCCACACTTTCCCATGAAACATTTAAGGGCGGCATGACACCCGAAATCACGCGCATCAATTTTGAACGCGGAGACGGTGTGGGCGTACTTCTGTATGCCGAAGAAAAAGATGAAGTCGTTTTGGTCGAGCAATTCAGATATCCTGTATATGCAAGCCGTTCGATCAACGATGACTGCCCCACAGGTTGGCTGCTGGAAATTGTGGCAGGTATCAAAGATGGAGAAGGGCATCGTGTGGCACGCCGGGAGTTGCTTGAAGAAACGGGATTTGAGCTGACAAAGGATCTCGAGCATCTTACCACATTCTATCTCAGCCCTGGAGGAAGTTCAGAACAGATGGAACTGTATTTGGCACATGTAAAAAAGGCCGATGGCATTCAACCCCACACCGGCCTTCAATCTGAAACAGAAGACATTCGCACCCACACGCTACCCTTTAGTCAAGCACTACAGATGATTAAAGATGGCCGCATAAGAGATGCCAAAACCATGATTGCATTGATGTTATTAAGAGACCAACGCAAAACAGCTTAGCCAGATTTCACACACTCAGCCAAAAGATCCAGCGCAGCCTGCGCAAAGGCTTCCATATTGATCCCCCGATCAGTCTGACCGGTCTGAATCGTAATCGCACGTTCCATATTCGGGCCCACAACACCCACGCAGGTATGACCAGGCGGGTTACCGTATCGGTTTCCCGTGGGTCCGGCAGCACCCGTCTCGCCAATGCCCCAATCGGCATCCAAACGTTCTCTGACTGCACGCGCCAAATGCAATGCATGCACTTCTGTCGCAGCACGCTCTTCAGCCATAGCCTCATCAGATACGCCCATCAACACCTGCTTGGCAACAGACGTATAAACAGCCCCACCCCCTTTAAAATATGCCGACGCACCAGGCACAGCCAATAACGCAGCCGAAATAACCCCACCCGAAGACGATTCAGCAACCGCCACAGTTTGCCCATTCTCTTTAAGCAATGAACCAACGCCACTCCCCATCGTTTTGAAATCTGCCATATGATCCTTTCGGTGCTATTCGTAGCAAAATCAACAGGTCCACTCAAAGTATC
>JABIFK010000652.1 GCA_018650745.1 Candidatus Latescibacterota bacterium
AATTAAGATGCCCACTGCCAAAACCTGGGCGAGCAATCGAATTTTTGCGGTGAGCCCCCAAACATCGTCCAATAGGCCAACGATAAAGATCAAAGTAGCACCTAGGGCAACACCTTTGTGTTGTTGTGTAAAGTACAAAATGTCTTGGGCCAAAAATAAGACGAGTGCAAATCCTAAAAAGATAGCCGAGCCCCCCATGAGAGGGGTGACATGCTGGTGGGTTTTGCGGCCACCGGGTTTGTCTACTGCGCCTAATTTTTCAGCAAGCCACATAATTGTGGGCACAAAAGCGCATGCAAGCCCAAATGACAAAAGGAGGATGTAAGCCCACATGAGGGATTCTGTCACCACCGCTTTTTTGACATCCGGTACAAGCAATATCCCGATGAGCAACAGGGGCGGTATTTGGATGAGTTTGAAGGGCTTAATCAAAGTAACTCCTGCGCAACTTGAAGAATGTGGTCCACTTCTATATCTGAAAGATCGGGATAAAGGGGGATCGATATTGCATGTTTGTGGGTCTGTGTTGTGTGTGGATAACTGGCGTCATCTAATTTTAGCAGGTTGTGAAGGGGATAAAATACGGGATTGCGAACCGAAACGCCACGAGATTCAAAGGCGGTAATCAGTTCAGATGCTGGTTTGGGGTGCGTAATCACATATCGAAAGGGAAATTCGCCTTCTTTAAAAAAGGGCAACACTGCATCTGTTTGGGAGAGGCCGGCTGCATAAACCTTGCCTAAGTTTAGGCGCCTTTGTAAAAAAGCATCCAGTTTATCGAGTTGTGCATTAATGAGAGCCGCTTGTAAGTCTGTAAGTTTGTAGTTGTATCGCAATTTGGTGTCTTTACGCCCATCATAATCGCGTAAGTCGCGTAAGTGTTCTGCCAAGGTATCACTTGAAGTCGCTATTGCGCCTCCTTCTCCTCCACAGATGACTTTGGTCGCATAAAAAGAGCAGATGGCCAGGTCGCCAAACCCGCCAACTGGTTTGCCTTTATATCTGGCGCCAAGAGCCAAAGCACAGTCTTCAATCAGGGGGGTATCAAATGTTCGTAAGGTATCAATGTCTACCGTATGGCCAAACATGTGGGGGGCCAAAACAGCTTGGATGGCATCGTGTTCAGTTGTTGAGGCTACCAGTTGAAACGTTTTGGGATCAATGTCTGCAAGAATAGGGGTATTGCCGGTCAATCGAATGGCGTTCAAGAGTGCTGTGCATACATAAGACGGCAGGAGTACATTGGCCTTGGGCGGGAGCGTTAAGACAAGTAGGGCCAAATGTAGGGCCGCACTGCCCGAGTTTACTGCGATAACATGCTTGGCTTGCAAACGCTCTGCCAAGGATTGTTCTAAGTGCGCGACTTCATCCCCTTGGGCCAACATGCCCGAGCGAATGATACGCAACGCAGCTTCTTCTTCTTCTTTACCGAGCGATGGACGTGAATGAGGAATCATAAGAATTGGGGGTAATGTGTCGATTTGTAAAAGCCGAAACTTTAAATATTGATGAAGAGACGCATAGCAGAGAATGCTTCGGCACTTTTGACTCGTGCTTGAATGCCCCGAAAATGCGCAGTAGACCGTGCCACATCTACAATGGAGCGTTCGTGTACGTAGGTGTTCATCACTTGAGATTTGTGTGCCTCAAGACAGGCCAGTTTGTATTCTAACACATCCCCAATGTCCACATAAACTGTGGGGTTAAAGTTGATGGATGAGAAGCCTTCAAAATAGAGCACATTGCGAATAATGGATCGGCTGGCAGGTATAACGGCTTGTGCCAATGCGCGGTGATCCTGATGCGTGTCATCGGGGTAAGGTACCAGTGCAAAATCGGGTTGGACCTTACGGGCAACATCTTCTATGTCCATGATCAACTGCCGGCTACATTCGACCTCCGTGTCTTGGTGTTCCAAAAAGAAGACATCTTCGGCATCCATGAGGCGTGCGGCTTCGAGCTGTTCCTTTTTGCGTATATCAGGCGCATCTTTGGCAGCACCATTGGTGACGACACACAAATAAATCTTGTGGCCTTGACGGCGATATTTGATCAATGTGCCTGCACACCCATATTCAATATCGTCGGGGTGTGCGCCAATGGCAAGAATGTTCATGAAAGCCTCCCGGTATTTCTCTTATGTGTTTAGCAAAACATCTTGGCTTTTGGGACCCGCATTAAAAAGCAAATCGATTGCCGACATGTAAGGTTCAAAATCACCAAAGTGCTGTGGGTAGGTAGGGTGTGTAAATGATTGGAATTTGACCTGTATACCCGCCCGATCAAATTGTTCTAAATCCATGTAGTCGTGGCCACCTGCGCCCGCCAAATAGGTATCGGCGTTGAGATGTTTACAAATGTCAACCAATCGTCCAGTGGGATCGTCTGAAAGGTCCCAACTTGATGGGTCATCAATGGGTGTTGTGATGCCAAATGCGGTCGTAATAAGATCGATGGTTGCTCGATTTACGTCGGAGAGGCGGTGCCATTCTGTGTGAAACAGGTTTTCAATCGGTGTTTTGTAATCTTTAAAATAAGGGGGTTTGGCATAGTTTGATAAAATCGCCTGCCAATGTTTGTTGCGCCAATTGATGTCGTTGTTTATGGTCACTTCATCAATCGTCATTGGGAACTTGTACCGAGCTGGCACAGTAAGCCATTGCCATCCTTGGCTTGTCTTGATTTTGTTGCGATTTTGAAATTCATTTTTTTTGTATTGCACGATGTCAAGCAATACAAATCGGTCTGCACGCGCGATTTTTTCAAAATATCCCAACCAAGGTAAATATTGAGGCTGGTGAACGGCAACAATCATGCCTTTTCTCCAATGAGCTGGCGGTAAATGTCCGAGGTTTTTGCGACGGTCGATTGAATCGAAAAATGTTCAAGTGCGCGTTGATATCCCGCTTCGCCCATCTCTTTTCTTTTTGTTGGATTGGCGATGAGGTCTTTGAGCGCTTCAGCCATTTTAGATGCTGATTGCGCGGGTACCAATAAGCCTGTTTCGCCTTGGAGAACGACCTCGGGCACTCCGCCAACCTGTGTGGCTATGTTGGGCAGGTGCTGGGCCATCGCTTCAATGAGCACCAAACCAAGCCCTTCATTTAGCGATGGCAGTGCAAATATATCTGATGCACCCAAGAGGTTGGGGATGTCATTGCGCCACCCTAAAAAATGGACATGGTTTTCAAGGTTGAGGTGCTGTGTTTGTTGAACAAGTGGATCGCGCAATTCTCCTTCGCCCACAATCAACAAGTGGGTGTCTGGGTGTTTTTCGAGCACCATCGGAAGTGCATCTATAAGGTCTGATTGGCCTTTTACAGGAACCAATCGTCCTACCGTTATACACACCACAGATTCTGGCGAAATACCAAGACTTTGCCGCACATCTTGTCTGGTTTGTGTAACGGTCGAAAATGCGCCAATATCAATACCATTGAAGATATGCGTGTATTGTTCTCGTCTGCCTATTTTGGCATCAAGATATTGGTCAATTTCACGTGTTGTTAAGCAAATAATGCACTTTGCTATTGGGGCGGTAATGCGTTCTAGGTAAACATAGACTTGTGTTATGAGAGATGAGAAATATCCCTCTAATATGGTGCCGTGAGGAGAGTGTATGACTGTTGATATTTTGCAGTACTTTGCTGCGACACGACCTAAAAAGCCAGCTTTGGATGTGTGTGTATGGACAATGTCATAATTGCCTTTTTGCATAATACGAATCAGATGTCGCAATGCTTCGAAGTCTCTCAACGGGTGAGGACTTCTGCGCATAGAGGGTACTTGAATCAACGGCAAGCCAGAGTCGATCACTTCTTGCGTTAGATCTAAGTCGGCATCTTCTGTTTGCCCAGTAACCAAGTCAATGTCAAACTCTTCTGACATCGGCCGAATCGTTTCCAACAAGGCTTGGGGAGCGCCTCCACGTTCAAGGCGGGTGATAATGTTTAGTACCCGAATCTTAGACATGGTGTTATGAGTCTGACGTGTGTGCAAAAATTGGGTTTGAAAGGAGGCGGGTTTGGTTGGGGGCACGTACGTCCAAGCGATAATAGTGGTGCCGAGGGCCGTTTTCGAGTGTATCTCGTAGGTCTATGTTGATCTTACCGGCTCCTTTGAATGTCTGTATTAAAATGCCGTTTTTTATGAGATCAGCGCTCAAGGCATTTCTCTTTTCGTTGCCATTTAATGAGATGCTGGCAACAAGGCGAACCTCTTGGGCCTTTAGCGTTTGTCCCATGCCAACTTGTACATCTTCTTCATTGGTGAGTGTAAACGTGTCGAGAGAAAGGTCATCTGCAAAAGGACCTGATAAGGCATAGATTTGCCCGTTTCGCAGGGCCTCTAACAAGGCCGGTTGCGTATTTTCTTTGACCATGAAAACGGTTTGGCTCAACCCGGGGTCAAAACTGTCTCCTTCAACATCGCCTTCGGCAATTGCCCAGATAGGGCGCCTCCGTTGTCCAAAACAATACTCCGTTAGAACTTGGTCCCAAATGCCTCCTGGAGGGATGACGTATTTCATTCCTTCATAAAAAGCAGCAAATCCTGTGTAGTTGTTTAATTCGAGCAAGTCTTGATATGGGGCTTCGGTCTCCATTCCCACTGTAAGAGGGCCCATGGCATATGTTTGATCTTTGCCTGCTTCTGGATGGGCCCAAAATACAAGCCCACCGCGATCAACGACATAGTCGATGAAATCTTGGTAGGGTTGTTGGCCTTGGTCGCCTCCGTAGGCGTCGTATTTACCAAATTTATAGGGATAATTGTTGATTAAAAATAAGACACCCACAACAAAAAAAATCTGTGCGGGAATTTTGAATAACACTGGCCGTTCAGCGCGACGAGATTGTAGGTATACTTTGACTGCAAAGATCAAAAGCGCCAATGGCCAGAGGCTTAACAATGATTGTGAGTTATATCCTCTAAAAAAGCCTTCGCCAATCGTGGGCATGTTTTCGTAATCAGATGGTTCAGTAAGCCCTAACGCCAAAAAATGCTTGTGACCATCCACCATGGTGAGTTGGCCTTGAAGCAGGTTTTCGCGCCAATAATAAAATGGAAATGCTTCGACACCGGGAATGACGGTAAGGTCCTCGTGTTTTCGGTCTAAATCTTTAATCAGGCTGAGGCAGTTATAGGCACCATAAGTTGAAACTGACCCTCCTCTGCCACACC
>JABIFK010000653.1 GCA_018650745.1 Candidatus Latescibacterota bacterium
ATTTTGCTAAACCTTGGCAACGCCTACCTTGGAAAAGGTGATATTTATGCAGCGGTGAGCGCTTATGAAAGATGTCTTGAACTTTGGGATGGAGATGCACAAACAGCAAAATCATTACAACAAACCATAGAAGAATTAAAAGCAACGATGGGGCCTTGAGATGACACCATCTTTGAGATCTCTTAACGAAATAATTTGGCTTGCTATTTTTTTCTTAACGCCACTGGCATTCTCGTCTCAGATTTATGAAGGGGCAATGCTCCCCAAATTATTTGTGCTTCAAATTCTGTTCTTGCCGTTATGTTTTTTGGGGCTTAAGCAATCAAGAATTCCAAAAAATGGTCTATTAGTGACCATAGGATTTTTCTTTTTCTTAAATATCTTATCTATCCTTCAGGCCAAAAACGCGGTAGAAACAATCCTCCAATTGGCACATCAAACAGGTTTCTTTTTAATCCCACTACTGGTTATCAGCACCCTAAACATTGAGCAATTCAATCGCATACTAAGACTTACAGCTTGGGCTGGTTTACCAATTGCGTTCATCGGTTTATTACAATATTGGGGTCTCGCATTTCCAAATATCCCATCCAATGCCAGCCCCAGTGCCACGTTTTATCACCGTAACGCCGCAGCAACATATATCATATGCATTCTCCCTCTCACAACACTCGGTCTATTCAAAGCCAAGACAAACGCTCATACGATTTATTGGGGATTGCTACTCACAGTGCAAGGCACGTTTCTCCTGTCCACCCGAACCAGAGGTGCTTGGGTTGCTATTGCGGTAGCAGGTATTGCTACGCTCATTCTCTCAAAAATAATTCCACAGTTGAAACACCAAGTATCCACCTTAAAATCAAGAGCACTCGCAGGCGTGTGTTTCTTAATTTTATTGTCGACACTCCTACCAGAAAACATTCATAACACCTCGAAGGTCGGCTTCGACGAAAAAAAATCTGATGCCATTACAACCATAACGTCCATCATAACCCCACAAGGGCACCGTGGTCGAGTAGAGCTTTGGGCAAACACCCTCAAAATGATTCGCACATACCCATTAGGCGTTGGGTTGGGCAATTGGCAATATTGGTATCCATATTTCGCCCTAGGCGAGCACATAAATGTCAAAGCCGCCCCCGAGCGCCCCCACAACGACCTCTTGTGGATTACCGCAGAACTCGGCATCATTGGGTTGCTTTCATTTGCTACCATCTTGATCAGTGCGGGGTTCATACTTTATCAAATATTAAAAGTCCCGAACCCACATCATCTAACGGCGCTATCTCTCATGGCCATTGTAATCGCCTACCTGATCGAAGGCCTGTTCAGTTTTCCTCGGGCTCAAATTATGCCAAACCTTTATTTTTGGTTTGCTCTTGGCGGTTTAGCCCTTATAAATCTAACACATAAAACAACACACAAAACACCGACAGCACAGCCTGCCAAGTATTTTTTTTTATTTGCAATCCCATTGCTCTGCTTATCTATTCAAATCACTTTCAAACGCATCCAATACGACAGACACCACCTCAAAGTGCACACATCCGAACGAACAGCAGATTGGACAACAGTCATCGAGGAAGCCAACCAGGCTTACCAATATGGCACACTTAGAGCCAACACCAGCATTGCCCATGGCCGTGCGTTATATCGCACCAGAGAATTCCTAAAAGCCAAGGACGCATACACAATCGCACTGACGCGACACCCTTACTCACTTAATGCATATAACAACTTGGGTATCGTCCACAGGCGTTTGGGCGAATATAACCACGCAATTTCAGCTTTTAAAAACGCCTTAAACCTCTTTCCGAACTTCATCGAAGCACACTTCAACATGGGATTGGCTTATATTGATCAAGAGAAATGGGACGAGGCGTTAAAATCATTTTCGAAAGCAGAATCATTGGGCCTTAAAAACCCACATCTATATTTTTATTTGGGGCAGATATATCACTTGCGCAAAAATCTACCAAAAGCCCAAGACTATTATATGAAATCACTTGAACAACACCCCCAATTTGAACCAGCCCAACGCGCCCTTTCACAACTCTCTCAAAAATGACAACAAACCAAACAAAATACACAACCTGGATCTTCGGCTGTTTGCTTTTTATTCTTCCATTAACATATCCAGGCCTTTTCAATACATCCACAGATCTGCTGCCAAAACGCGCAGTGCTCTATGTATTCGCAGCAGCCTTGTGTCTGATTGTCACACCACAAGGCCTGATTGTTTTTAAAAACAAACTTACTCGAGTTGCTGTGATTTATGTGCTATGGAACTTTTTGTCTCTCATCTGGGCTGCGCACCCATTCACGGGTTGGGTTGAAGCACTGCAATTAATTGCGATACTCCTTTTGTTTCTAATCGCAAGCAATATCCAACCCTTCGCGCACAGGCTCAGCCTATTTGCCACAGCAGCAGGCGGCATCGTTTCAATCATTGGCATATTGCAATATCTTGGCCTTGGTTTTGATACGATCCTGTCAGTCGGTTTGCCAAGCAGTACATTTATTTTTCGCAATCTGCTTGCTGCCTATTTACTCGGTGCAATACCGTTGAGTCTATTCCTAATTTTCACCTCCTCCAAAACAATGCACCGGGCAATAAGCATCATAGCCCTAACGACAATGACCCTTTGCCTTTTTTATACACGCACACGAGGTGCATGGGTGAGCATTGTCCTTGGATGTTTCTTGTGCCTTATTTTATTTCTTACCATCCCTCAATTGCGAAACCAACTCGTACAACAACTCCAACAAGTGTGGCATCATTCTCTTATGCGTGGGCTTGTTGTTTGGTGTATCTTTTTTTTTGCAATCGGCGTGTTGCTACCGGCCCAAACATCTCAAAAAATCATCCAACAGTTTGACGAACAAAAGTCGTCACCCACAGTGGCCATGCAATCGGTGTTAACGCCCGGAAGCGATCGTGGTCGTTTGGACATGTGGCAACACACATTCGAAATGATTATAGATCATCCGTTCCTGGGTGTTGGCCTCGACAACTGGGAATATCAATACCCTCCTTATGATCAAGGCAGCAAAATCACATTTAACTCGGAGCCCGTCCGCCCACATAATGACCCGCTCTGGATCGCCTCAGAACTCGGTCTCATCGGTCTGGGTATCTATTTTTTACTTTTGTATTATGCGTTCCACATCATTTGGCAAAACCTACGTGGTAACGACAAACAACGCCAATGGTTGGCCCTTACTGCTTTATTGGGCATCACTTCTTTATTCATTTACAGTCTGTTTAGTTTTCCCAAAGAACAGCCCACACCGGCATTATTTTTCTGGTTTTTTTTGGCACTGCTCAATGGTTCAGAGAATACACCAACCACAAAACCGAATCGGTTGATTCCAATATTGGGGCTCGTTGTTTGCCTGGTTGCTTTTTATGTCAACCAACGCCACATAATATTTGACCAGCATTATCAACTTGCCAGATCACATGAGCAGCAAGGACAATG
>JABIFK010000444.1 GCA_018650745.1 Candidatus Latescibacterota bacterium
AGAAGGACCCGAAAAGATCACAGGCACATTCCAAGGATCACCATTGGGTTTGGGTGTGGCATCATAACCCGAAATAACACCCGTAAACCAACCAGAAGCACCACGACGACCTGTTGCGCCATTACTCATACTGTTGATCGGTTCGTTGCGCCAGTTCAACGTCAAAGCGTTGATTTTGTTGTCTGTCTTTTCTGGGTTACCATCACCATCAACATCCAAACGACCGGTGTTGGTCAATTCCAACTCCATAATAATAAAGTCGTTCATATTGGCGTGGTTAAGTGTCCACTGTTGCAAACGAAACTTGGTGGTCACACCCAAGTTTGTGGGTGTGGTACCTTCATAAACCATATGATGACGTTTGTTGGGGTCAACATAATGTGCCGCTGCATCAATTGTAGCAGCACCCACACCCGGTGTCCAGACACCAAAAGCATAATTACCTGCTTTTGGATTGCTCGACGTTGTAGCGGTGTTGAAGTTGGCATCGGGGTTGTATTCGATCATTTCCAGATCTTGTCCCCAAGGCAAGTGGATATTTTCGCCACCAGGATATGTCATCGTAGGTGTTGTCCACTGGCGGTCAAGGTTACCAATACGCATCAAGTTATAAAGCGTGTTGGTGTTGGCAGCATTCTCACCATAATAGGTTCTGCCCGTTGGCTCAGTAGCACCAAATTGAAACGAATCCCACAAATCACCAGCAGTAAAAACGCCCTCAGAAAACGCGGAGCTTGTCATGGTGAGCAGCAATGCCGCCACCAGCCCCTGGGCCTTAAATAACTTTCGCATAAAAAACTTCCTCCTGAATAAATTCATATCGAGATTATCCAAACATACTTCAAATAAAAACCAATTTAGAAGTCTAAACTAATCCCGAGAGCAACTTCACGGGGTCGGTCATAAACGGACAAACCTTGAGCCGTAAAGGATCGATCCAAAACACCACCTGGATTGGGATCAATTGCACTATCTCGAATAGATTCTTCCCAAACGGTTCGACTGGCCACATCACCATTATCAAACGAAATGATGTTGGCTTTGTCAAACAAGTTGCGAATTTCAAAGAAACCGCTGGCATACATGCTTTCACTGATTTTGAAACCACGTGTCACACGGAAATCTGAACGGAAAGACCAAGGGGACTTACCCGTTTCACGCCCACGCAAATCGGTAGACGTTTCTTGGTATCTAAAAGTGAAACCACTTTCAGCCGACGAAATCAATGTGGCATTAAACTCACCAGGCAAAGCGGCCTGCAAAGTCAATGTCAAACGGTGTTCACGGTCAAAACCCGAAGCCAGTGGATTACCACCACCATTTACATTGGCTTCATAGGTATTAAACGTATACCGGTCATCAAATGGAATTTCTGTGCCACCATCTGCAGCGTTTGAATAAGAAGTCTTGTCTGGGAATGGTGTGGCACCAGAACGCACCGACTGCTTGATATAACTATAGGCGTAGTTCACACGCCCAGAAATCATGCTGTTGCCAGGGCGTTTTTCAAGCGAAAGCTCAAAACCACGGCTGTCAGCATATCCAAAGCTGGTGATATACGTCAACGCACCAAAACCATTACCTGCAGCAGGCGTAATCGAATAACCTGTTGAGGTGTAGTTTTCGATGTCGCGATAATAGATTGCAATGTCAAACAAATAATCGTTGCTAAAACCATACTGCAAACCAATTTCATAAGCAGTGGCTTTGTAAGGATCTGCACCTGAATCCCACATTGCAGGCAATGATGGATTCGAGAAAATACCATAGTTTTCATACAGATTAGAAAATGATCGTGGTGAGTAGAACTTGCCCCACGAATAGTGCATGGCTGCATTGTCTGTGATCGGGTGAGAAATACCCAATCGCGGTTGCAATGTCCATTTAGTATCAATGTCTTTGTCCAAATTCTGACGTCGAATCACATGACCATTGGCCAAAGTTTCTTCTGTAGAAGGATCAAAGATATTGCTAAATGTTTTGGCACCCGAATCAAAACCGTCTAAACGCACACCTGCATTAATGATAATGCCTTCATACTCAATACGATCTTGCGCATAAACGGCATATTCTGAAGGGTGTACTTCAAATTCATTCTCTTCATACGGAAACGTTGGGCTAAAACCACCAATACGGTTTTGTTGTTGGAACTGAGAAACCGTGTGATAACGGTAGAGAATACCCGTTTTGATTTGGTGGTTAAAGTTGATCTGACTGGTCAAATCTGCTTTAATCTGAAACACGTCGCGGGTGAGCTCTTCATAATAAAAACCAGGCCCACCAAAGCGATACGCATTACCACTAAAGTTGAGATCGTTGAACTTATCGTTACCAGGTGTTTTGGTAAAAAATGCTCGCGTGCCATCAGAGCGCACACCAGAACCGTCTACACCCATATACTTGTCAACGTCTGCGGTGGTCCGGATAATGATAAAACCACCATTCTCATCCAGAGAAACAACACCATCACCATTGTCATCAGAATAACCAAATTCACTGACGCGGTTCAAGTTTGAAACTTTAACTTCATAAAACGTTTTGGACGACAAGGTATGTGTCCATCCCAAATACCCCATCAGACCCAATTGTTTGTCAGCCCAAGCGCCTTCATTGAAATATTTCATCTTTCCACTAAATTTGCGGTTGTTCCAACCACCCAATTTACCGCCATCATCAATGGTCAAATTTGCTCTAACTTTGACATTATCAGTCAAGCGATTGGTCAGCTTCAGCGAATACCGCATTGAGCGCTTAAATTCACCAGGGAATAAACCGTGGTTATTGTTAAAACGATAGGTTGCAAAATAACTGCTTTTACCCATCAAAGGACCACCCAAAGACAATTCGGCTTCATAAGGACGATCATCGCCATATCCAATTTTATCAATTGTGGCTTGATTGAACGTCAACAAATTTGCTTTTGCAACATTGTCAGGGTTATCAGATGCAGCCAAAGTCGCTTTTTCTTCGTTATACTTGTCTAAGTCGCTATACACATCAAGACCCTGGTTCTTTGTGCCACCAGGAGCGGTTCTAAAGAAAACACGACCGTCGTGGCTGGTACCACCATCTTTGGTCACCACATTGATCACACCCGCACTGGCTGCGTCATATTCGGCATTGAATGTACCCGATATAATATCGAGTGACTGCACCGAACTGGCATTCACACCCACAGCACCAAATTCGTCGCCAGAAGACCGATTGCCACCGTTATATCCTTGATATACAGCGTTGCCTTCACCACCAGAAAAATACGTATCTGAAACATCAACGCCATCTACCAAAATCTTGGTTTCAGATTTGCGACCACCACGAACAAAGCCACGGTAGACACTGGGGGTTGTATTTACCAAATCTTGCAAGTCAGCCACAGGCATCGAGTTGTTTAACTCAGATGGATCAATGCTTGCACGACTTGATGTTTGACTCTTTTCTACACGAGGGCGTTCAGCCATCACAGTGAGCATTTCACCTTCAATAGCTTGTGATGACAAATCAAAATCAAGATCTGTTGTCAAATCTTGACCCACTTTAACGCCTGTTTGTTGCACAGCTTGATAACCCACAAAGCTGGCTTGTACTGAATAGGTACCTGGCACCACATTCAACAAAAAGTAACGACCTTCGCCATCTGTCGTTGTACCAACTGTGGCACCACCAACCGTCATTGTAACATTAACACCAGGGAGTGTTTCTCCCGAAGTCTTATCTTTGACAACACCCGAAATTTTACCATTGGCGGCTAAAACCGGTGAAGCCATCAACCCAAAACCAACAACGGCTAGGGCCAACAGGGTGAAAACCTGTTTGTATAAAGCACGCATGATGCTTCCTCCATTGAGGGTGAAACTGCCATTATAATATCGACGAATCAAAAAATGGCAGACGACCTACCCGACCAGTTCAACGTCTCATAAAACCATTAAATTCATTTACTTATGCCAAAAACCTCCTTTGCTCCTCCCGTTAAAAAGCCATCTGTGTTACACTTCAAATACAAGTTTGAAGATAAGTTTTGTAAATTCACAATATTAGGCTTGTACCAATGTTTAGGATAATACCCTAAATTTAGGGGCATCCTCTTTGGTTGTCAATGCTTTTTTGCGAAACCAATCGAGAGTATAAACCATTGATAATAAACCTGTTTTGTTTTTTTGAACGAAAGATTACATTGACATCTAACGGTTGATATATTACTCTTAAAGTGTAAATTAACGCAAAATTGGAAAAACAAAAAATAGTAATAAGTGAATTATACATGGAATCATTTGAATTTAACCCCATCACACTTGGCGGGCGCATCGACCGGATGCGCAACCAGCTAAAATATTCAATTGAAGAACTGGCCGATCGTTCAGATCTCAACAAGAATACGGTCAATCGTGTGATTAAGGGTGTCGGTAAACCCAACTTAAACACCTTTTTAAAACTTTGCAGTGCCCTCAAAGTCACACCCAACGACCTCATGGCCCCCAGTATCGAACAAAATGACCACTACCGCGTGCTTCGCCCCACCGATGCCAAAACACTTGCTTTTCACAACCAAGAACCGGGCCTACGCATCGGTCTCATGATACACGAATTGCCACAAAGCACTATGGGTTGTATGATGGTTGAATTTTCAGAGCGCACCAGCATGCGCAATCATGTAGGCGAAGAACTCTTGGTCTGCACATCGGGCCGCATAGGACTTACTATTGGTGAAGAAGATCTTGAAATAGGTGTCGGCGAATCCATTATCTTTCATGCGTCAGAACCACACAGTTATTACAATGCCGACGCCACACGCGACAAATCAACAGCCATTAGTGCATTAACCGTTTCTTTTACAGACAGCCCCAGCAAACTGCCCTTATAAGACAAATCCAACAGATGCTAAGATTCAAAAAGCCGTGACAAATGATACCTGTCACGGCTTTCTTATTGTAAAAATACAAATCATTAAACTGAAGGATACAGCACCACCTTAAACGATCTTAGTGATGGCCATATGCTTCTTCACCGGCCAAAATACGCACCGATAATTTATTTTGCTCAGGTGGCAATGGACAGGTTGCAAATTCGGTGAATGCACAAGGTGGATTATATGCCTTGTTAAAATCAATAAACGTCGTACCCAAAGAATCAGGCCTGCTGACCGATAAAAAACGCCCCGCACCATAGGTTTCATTGCCACTGGTTTCATCCGAAAAAATGACAAACCACGCTTCATCATCAAAACTGCCCAACGGATCCAAAGAATAGATTTTTTCCCCCACCTCAAAACGCAAAGCCCCCACACACATTTCTTCAGAAACAGTTCCCAAAACATTTGGTATTTCAATTTTTTGGGGTGGATCGTATGCTTCAAACTTCGCTTTGATCCGCCAAGCCTCATCCACCTTAAACCGATCAATGCCTTTAAAAGTCAAACGATTTGGATGCGCAGTATTCTTTAATCGAATACCATATTTCCCCCCACGCACAATCACATACCATTGGTACGTGCCAGATGTCAAAACCGTCGGATCATCTGTAGCATCTGTCTGCAACACAATGTCTTCTACCGCTTGCCCCCTGAAAAATACATCCACACCTTTTATCGCTTGAAACGACACCACACCATCTTGTAGAGTCATCAGACCAAAATGTGCTGGCATATCTGCTGGAAATATCACATCACTTGTCGCATGTGACCCCACAGTATTTTCACCCTCGGCCAACCAGAACAAACCTGCCAAACTCAACCAGCCGGTCGGTTTTTGTAATGAAGCCAACCGTTTGGCATGCCATCGATTCATTTTTTCTGTGTATTCCGTTTCCTCGACCAGCCCAAAATTTGTACACGCAAAAAACACAAATAAAAAACACAACAATGAACGCATACCTGACTCCAATACATTAAAAAAAGGCGCGGATACCACATACGCCCCTTTTCCTGTTTCACCGACATAGCCTAAATGTGTGCCATTATTCTTCTCAACCTTCTTTAATCGACGCAATTAAATCCAACACCGCTTCTTTTGCACTGCCAAAATACATCAATGTATTATCAGCTGCAAACAGGGGATTTGGAATGCCCGCAAAACCAGGGCTTAAACTGCGTTTAATCACCACCACCGTGCGCGATTTATCCGCATCCAAAATGGGCATTCCTGCAATAGGCCCAGATGTCTCATCACGCGCCACGGGGTTGACCACATCATTTGCCCCAATCACCAAAGTCACATCTGTTTGCTGAAAGGTTGGATTAATCACACTCATTTCTTTCAATTTATCATAGGACACTTCGGCTTCAGCCAACAACACGTTCATATGCCCCGGCATACGCCCGGCAACAGGATGAATGGCATACGCCACTTCAATATTCCGCGCCTCCAACTCATTGGCCAAATCACGCACCGCATGTTGTGCTTGTGCAACCGCCATCCCATAACCCGGCACAATCACCACTCTACGTGCCGTATCAAAAAGCATGGCCACTTCATCTGCCGAGGTTGATTTCACCTTGCCAGCATACACTTCATCTGCTTCGGCAATCACACCCCCATCAGTCTGCCCACCGCCAACAAACACATTGCCCAAAGACCGGTTCATTGCTTTACACATAATCTGTGTCAAAATCAAACCCGATGCGCCCACCAAAGACCCAGCAATAATTAAAACA
>JABIFK010000524.1 GCA_018650745.1 Candidatus Latescibacterota bacterium
AAATCAATTCTTTTGTCATTCCATAGCGAAGTTGAATGCCCACTCTTTCGCTGTTGACGATGAGGTTATTTTCTACACGATGATGCGTGCCCGACAAACGGACACCACCGGTGCAATTTTCAAACCGATTGCCTTCAATGGTGCAGTGTGAGGCACCGCGCATGACGAGCTCGCCTTTGCAATCTTTGAATAGGTTGTTGCGGTAGGTATTGCGCGAGCTTTTGTTGCTGATGATTTCGATTTCGCCATCACACCGTAAGAAGGTGTTGTTTTCGACAATGGTCATGGGGCTGAACCAACCCCAGTTGGGTTGGCTTTGGCCAATTTGAATGGTTTCACGGCCGTTTCCTGAAGGGATTGGCGGCACGTCTTGAAAGAGGTTGTGGTCGATGCGTGTGCGCATGGGTGATTTTTCGCCGCGTACGGTTATTTGAATGGATCGGGCTTCGGGTTTGATAAATTGACAATGGTCAATACGACATCCGACAGATTGGCTTTTGACACCAATGACTGGCGCACGACCAAACGCACCTTCAAAGACACATTGTGTGATACGCACTTCGAGGGCGTCGTCTAACAAGACACAACTGTCTAAGAGACGACAGTCTTCGAAGCGGAAGTCACGAATGATGATGTAAGAACCGGATACTTTGAATGTGCTTTCGTCGGTGAATACAACACCTTGCGGATTTTCTGGGCGAATGGTGATGGGTGCATTTTCTGTTCCTACACAAGGCACGGTGACGTCCCAATCGGAATACAGCCCGTTTGCGATGATAATTTCGTCGCCAGATTTTGCTTGATCAATTGCTGCTTGTAATTCGGCTTCTGATGTGATCATGGTTGTGCTCTCTTTTGTGGAGACAATTTCAGTTTGGAAGACAAGGGTAAGGAATATAAAACATCCTAATATGAGTCGTTGCATTTTTAAAACCGAAACCGTTCAAATACCAAGTGATCGTAAGGTGTTCCTTCGCCTGCTTCGTACAGACAGCCTACGTCGCCATTGGAAAATGATGTTAAACACGAATAGGCCGATGGGCCTGCGTGTAGAAATTTTTCTTGAGGCCAGGTGATGCCACCATTTTCACTGAGGCGGGCGGTCATATTCTCACGCGGTCCTCGGTTTGGATTGGCTTCACCTTGATATGCAGGATTGGAGAATACAACGCGGTTGCCCCCTAAACTGACAATACTTGCTTGGCACTTAGGGCAAATGAGATTGTGGTCATGTTCAATTGACGACCAGGTGTGCCCACCATCTTGGCTTGTTGATGTTGCACGATAGCCTTCGCTATGATTTTGCATACGAATGTCCATTTTCAGCGTGCCATCCGCCAATTCTATAACTTGGCACTCATTTGCACCGGGTTGCATGAGGGTGCTGAGTTGCCACGTTTTGCCATGATCGTCGCTGTAAATGGTGTGTGATCCATTGCCATAGGTTGTGTCTTCTCTGTGGTCACAGGGTATCACCAAGCGCCCTTTGTATTGGCTGTTTTGAAGTTGAATACCCACACCGGGCCCTGTGGCGTACCATCCCCAAGCTGGTTTCTTGGCCGACGATGTGATGTCTGTAGGGACTGACCATGTTTTGCCGTCATCGTTGCTGTGTGTTATGAACACGTCGTTGTTGTCGCGGCAAAAAGGCATCCATATAGTACCTGTTTCCTGATCGACCACGGGACACGGATTGCCAATGGTTATTTCGCCTGGTTCACCATAGACGACTTGTTGGTCGGACCATGTTTTGCCGCCGTCTTCAGATCTTTTGACCAAGAGATCAATGTCGCCATGATCTCGTCGATTGTTGCGACGTCCTTCGCAAAATGCGAGCAGTGTTTCTGATTGCGTGATGATGATGGATGGTATGCGATAGGAATGATACCCGTCGTTTCCACTGGTAAACAAGTTCATTTTCATGATGTGCTCCTAATCCCATATCCAATAGGGTTGTAGACGTTCGGGAATGTTGTCTCGTGGGATCTTTTTACGCTGGGCGATTGCTTGCGACATTCTTTCGCTCATCGTTTCGCTTACTTGGCCTCGAATGGAATAACTTGCGGTTACATAGCGACGCATACGACGAATGGGGATGACGGCGTGCCATACCTCAGGCACTCTAAAGACGACGTCGCCCGCTTTGGGTGTTGCGGGAATATAATCACCGGCATCAATGTCTTCTTGAGTTGGAGGAAGACGATTGGGATTGTCATTGAAATGCATAAGATGGGTTCCTGGCACATAGGTCAGTGCACCGGATTCCTCATCGACATCATCTAAAAATACGGCCATTGCTTGACGGGTGAAAGGCGGTGCCAGTTCGCCTAAAAAACCATCCGTATGTTTTTGCACGCCAATATGTTCTGGTGTGTATCGGTTGGTTTTGACGACCCATACCCAAGGGGTGGGTTCGCTGAGCATGGTTGAGATGATGTTCATGATGCGCGGGTGCGAATAAAGCGCTGCCATATTGGGATAGGCCAATAGTGCTTCGCCCGACATGCTGTCTCTTACTCCAGGTGTTCCGGGTCCTTTGCCCAAGTCTAAGTGCGCCTGATCAAATTCTTTGCGAACAGCTTTTATCTCTTCTGGTGATAAAAGGTTGCGTAGGATGCCAATGCCATTTTTTCGGACAGTTTCAACGAGTACTTGGTCTTCTACTGAAATTTCCGAGGCCATTATTTGTGATCCTCCGCGATTTTTTGAAAAATAGGTTTGTATAGTGGAATCGTTTCCGTGATGGCTTTCCATACAATATCAATGTCTACTTCGTCGTAACCGTAATTCAGACTTCATACAGAAACGACCTCACGAATCACGTGTTTTTCAATTCTGGGTTTCAAATTGTCTTTGATAGCAAGGTCTGCTTTAACGCCCAGTAAATCACTCAACTGATATTCTAATTCAATCAATGCAATCAAATCAATGCGGACAGGTTTCTCCAATTCAAGCAAAATGTCACTTTCAGCATTTTGTTTTCCTTGTACATTAAGAACCAAAGACACCCAAATTTTTAATGCCAAATTCTTTATACAAATATGGTTTCTGTTGTTTTAGGATTTCTTTAATCTCTTCTAAGGTTTTTATGTTTTTCTCCCAAACGAGAATTCTCTATCTTCAGGTGTAACGGTTATTTTTTGTATGTCATATTTCTCATTCTGCGGAAATGCCACTGTGACAGTGGTCGGATAATTCCACTGTGTATCAATCGCACCTTCAATTCCACTATCGGCTACACACCATTCGCCAATTTCAATACCGCCACCTGAAAAATGTAGATCGGTTCCTACCAATGACCCAGTTTTCTCCCCTCCTTTAAGAGGGCCGGGGAAGTGACTTTTAAATGGGTTGCGGATACGTGCGTTTCCAACCCCCGCGCCCAAACTCCAAATCTTCCCAGCTGGTATTGACCAATTTTTCGGCATGCGCAGCGTTAATGGATCTCATTGTTTGTGCTGTGAGCTCGGCGTCTAATTTTCTAAAGATCTCAAAGCTTTCGGGATCGTCTACACGGTTGTTTTGTTCTCCGGGATCTTCTTTGACATTGAAGAGTTGCACCACGCCTGTTGTGTATTTGGAGAGTTTCCATTCGCCGTCATAATTCATACAACCACTTCCCAAAAAACCGTAGACTCTGTCTCGGATTTTGGCATCAATGCCTAAACCGGGCAGTGGGATGGAGTCGAAGTAGCTGGGAATGTCACATCCGCCATAATGCAAGATTGTGGCGGTGATGTCTTCAATGCTCACGGGCCCATCCCAGACTTTGGCTTCTGTTGCCCAAGGTAGGTTTACAATGAGGGGAACTTTGATGCTGGATTCATAGAACGTGCCTTTGCCAATCAAACCATGATCACCCAAGTAATCGCCGTGATCACTGCAAAAAATGATAACCGTGTTATCTAACTGGCCTGACTTTTCAAGTGCGTCTAAGATGTCGCCTATTTTGTTGTCAATTTGTTTGACGAGTCCGGCGTAATGTGCGCGAATTTTCTTTTTATGGGCTGTTGTAAATTCGGTGTAATCTACATCGTTCCAACTTCCCTTGTTGCCGTTGATATTGCCTTGTCGAAAATTTGTGGGTTGATCGGGTGATTCGGGAACGGGTTCGGGCATGTCTTCGGGGGCATGTATATTTTCAAACCCGGGTGAAGGATCATATGGGCAGTGTGGACCAGGGAAACCGACCATCATGGCAAAAGGCTTTTCACCGTTGTGGTTGCTGATATATTTGGTGGCTTCTTCACCAACGAAATAATCCCAGGAATGTTCATAAGGCAATCGACTGACAATGGCACCTCGGTTTTCTTGATACCCTTCGTGTTCGTTGCCATGAAATTTCTTGAGCCCGTTTGCTTTTAAATGGCGATCATAATCGTCTTCTATATTTAACCATCGTTTGTCTTCACAAATGACACGATGTTCAAAGCCCATGGACATTTCCCAGGGGTAGAAGTGCATTTTGCCAATGGCTGATGTGTCATATCCGGCTTCGTTTAAATGTTCAGGCCATACTTTCATGCCGCATTCGGCGAGGTCGGGGCGTAAGAATTGTCCGTTGCCTAACACGCCTGTGCGAATGGCGTTGACACCGGCCAACAAAACAGAACGGGCCGGTACACATATGGGTGATGGCGTACAGGCATTGGAATAGCGCACGCCCTTTTGCGCCAAACGATCAATGTTGGGTGTGTCGATAAAGTCTGCACCATAACACCCCAAAAAATCGGCACGTAATTGGTCTGGCATGAGAAATAGAATGTTTGGTTTGTCGGTCATGGGAATCCTCATTGGTTTGTGTTATTTGAATAATTTTCATCATTAACCCAGTTTCTGGGATTGTTTTCGATGTATTCACGAATACGGTTTAAATCTTCATCGTTACGAACGATGTGTTCATAATAATTGCGTTGCCACAATTTTCCGATAAATGGTTCCCAATATTGTGTTTTTACACCTTTTCGATATTGTGCTGTTGTGAATGACTTGAATCGATGAACCACATCGGGTAATGTCATCTTTGATTTTGGGCAGGCACGGGGGCCTGCCCCTACGTTATTCAATATCACAATGCCATGAAAATGATTCGGCATTACAACAAAGGCATCTGTTTCAATACCTGGGTAATTCTCGGATAATTCCATCCATACCTTTTTGATCATTATACCTGCATCATTCAAATGTATTTTATCGTGTTTAATTTTACCGAATAGACAAATCTGACTATTTACACAACAAGTGATGAAATATGCACCCGATTGTGAATAATCGTAATCCTTTAATCGAATTGAACGGCGATGGTGCTTAAACGAATCATAAGACATAATAATCACCGTAGGGGCACCCCCCTGTGGGTGCCCTCGATTTTGATGTTTGTGTATTCAAATGGTATTAAAAACGAAAAATAAAATCGTGCACTGTTGTTCCCTGTGGGTGCCCTCGATTTTGATGTTTG
>JABIFK010000255.1 GCA_018650745.1 Candidatus Latescibacterota bacterium
TCTCATCTTCTTTTTGAGCCGATTGTGGTAGACTGCCGCAACGGTACTCCGCTCGGTATCGAGTTGGGCTTCGCCTTCAACGATAGATGCCAAGATAACAACATCGTGTAAAGACAGTCCAATTTGCTTTGCACGTGAACGAAAACGAGGTGCAAAAGCACCCCAAAAGTGTTCGACCATCGTTGTGAGCATTTTCTTTTCGGTGGTCGCTGCAGATACCCGATATGTCTCAGGAAACATATACCCCTCCAAATTGCCAACCGAGACACCCAATGACTTACAAAATTCAGTATCCTGAACAAGGTCAAGTAAAACCTCTACCTCCATGTCCAGTTTGTTTGCCAGAATTTTAACAGTTTGCGACATGCGCAAACCTTCAGGCACAGTAATGTCCACAAGTTGCTCTCGCGGTCTCTCCAACTCTCGCAATACCTGCCAAGTGGTCATATTCCCATGAAATGGGTGCGGTCCAGCCATAAGCCTGCGGCCCGTGCCATTTAACCGTGCAAAAAAACGCAACAAGTGAGGGCTACGAATTAGACCGACCGTGTACAGATGGTGCCCAATTTGAGGGACTGTCATACCAGGTTCAATGGCCACAATTTGCTCGGTTGCCCCCGTAGGCCTATTGAGCCACCAAGCCGCACCCAAAATGCCGACTACGCACCACAAAACGACCAGCATCCCACCCACTAAGAACCATTCCTTTTTTACAGATTTCTTCAGGTCAAACAAAGTCACATGCCTCCCGATTCAATCGAGGGTGTTGATCGTTTTTGTAAGTAGATTTCCAACAAATATACAGCAGCCAAACGGTCAACAACCCCTTTATTGCCTTTTTGCTTGATGCCCATTTCTTGCATTGTGCGATGAGCGGCAACTGAAGTGAGGCGTTCGTCGATGAATTCAATCGGAATATCGATTACCTCTTTGAGTGCTTCAACGAAGGCTTCGATGACACCTACCATTTCCCCGCGGGTGCCATCCAAATTGAGCGGTAACCCAAAAACAATTAGACCCGGCATATGGATTTGAATCACCTCAACCACCGAATCAAATGCATGGTCTTTGTTACGCACCTTTAAAGTAGGTAGACCATTTGCCATTAAACCGAGTTCATCACTCAGTGCGAGGCCGATGCGTCTTCGCCCAAAATCTATTGCTAATATTCGTTCCATAATATAAAAAAACGGCACTGCGAAGCAATGCCGTTGCTCTCTCCTGTATCAACTGGTGTTATAGTATTGGCCCAGGGCTTTCGCGCAAACGATCTCTTTTCTCCATTGCTTCACGGTGCAATTTGCTCACCATCTCACGCGCACCCACCTGACCGTCCTTTGCTTGAGCAAGCAATTTATCACGCAATTCCTCTAGCTCTGCAATGTGGGCCCTCAAGATGAGCGGGTTATTCACGGGAAGCCTTTCTTACATGTCCATTTACGTGGGGTTCTGTTGGTTTGGGCATCGCATAAACAGAGTTGACAAACGTTTCAGTCGTATCATTTGCAGGCCGATCCCACAACCCACTTAATACAGAGGCCATAATCATTTTGAACGTGCGTTTCTGATTCTTAAGACACAATTTACGAATGCCCTTACGAGATGTGCGTTTGGGTTCTTGGCGAACAAAGTCTGCTGCGCTCATCCCCAACAGGTGAGCGTGTTCCATCAAATTCGTAAACGCCTCAACATCTGCGTCATCATCCAAGTTGGATAAGATGAAATCATCTTCACCAAAATCAGGTTGTTCCGACATAATCATATCCTTGAAAGAGTCTTTTTAAAACTTAAGAAATTACACAACGCCTGTCAAATAATGCCTAGCGTATATATTCGAATGACGTTTCCTTGGAAATGCTCTGGCCAGAAACCAAATCTTCAATGATTACAATGAGCCTGTTCCGTCCAGGTTGTGCATTTGCCAAATCAACTGCAAGGGGCAACCTTTCCCAATTTTGATCTCCAACTTGTTCAAACGATAGGGCGACCTCTGGTTGTTCATTGGCACCAAAAGGCCTAAAACCTGCACGCTCATCCACAGCCTTTACAGCAGTTGTCACTTTATAGTTGGTTTGCCCAAATTCATTTTTTTGAAGATTATAGACTTCACAATAGAATGCCAAATCCTGAGGCGTTTTATACTGCCGCTTCGGGTTGGGGGTCACTTCCTGTGCCCCTCTGCGAAAGCGCACATCCCTGATGGTATCCGAGACACTTTTGACAAGCATCAGGTCACTCAATTTCAGTTTATCAAGTCCATATGGCTCGATTTCGACGTCCCGCTTTAGCCTGCCCACTCGACCAGACAGAACGTCTCTAAGCGTCATAGTCAGATGGTAAGTGCCTGGGGGTACATCTTGCCGGATGACGTCTAGAACTGCTTCTTGGTTGGCACGGGATGTATCGACAGGGAAAGAAACAGATTTGGTCTGTCGGTATACGATCGAATAACTGGAGTCTGCCAATGCAATTGACTTTTCCAAACGAACCTGGGGTTTCTGACCATCTGTAACAACCAATAGGTGTTCCAAAGGTACCGCAAAAGAGACATCTACTCGAGTACGCTGGGGCCCACCCCGGAAATCTACGACATCATAATAGAAGGTTTTGAGTGGCAGAGGTTCAGGTTGGCGAAAGTTGTCTGCCTGGTTTGAAACTGCGCGCTGGAACGAGATGGACGGTGCATATTCTGCAACACGAATTGTGGACTTCAACATCGTGGGCAAGATGGGTGGGATAGGCGCAAAATCATAACCAGACATCCCACCCATTTCTTTTGTAAAATCAAACACCAATCCGCCATCAATATCAACATACACCCAAGACTCCCAAGGAACAATACTTCGATCATTTTGCATCGTCACAGGCGCGTATGATTCTTGACCTGAGCTGTTTGTGAATTGTTCATCTGGCTGATTGCGTTCCGAACCATCATTGAAGGGATTGTTCTCCTCGTCTTGGCCCACAGCAGCAAACTCATTCTCTTGGGAAATGCTAATACCGCGATCACTGCGAACAGGAAAAACTGGACCAATCAATTCACCTTCAGGCGGATAGGTATACAGTTCCCGATAAATCCTTTCCTTAACTTGTTGTACTCGGGTTGATGGCAATGTGGGTGTCCACCCTGAACGACTTTGATAATCAGGTATGCCATACCGGACGTAGACCGCCCCACGCTGATCCCACGGATACACTTCCTGCCCAAATTCTTGCCTAGCAACCCACACACGTTCAAAATGTATGAGTTTACGAAGATTGTGTGGGCTTGATAGGTCGGGGTCTTTCTCTCGCCAAAATCGATCCCTAAAGACCTTTTGTTCAACTTCTTGCATTGCCAAGTAGGGTTTGCGCTCTGACTCGGGAATCACTGTAGTAATGTCTTCATACAGACCTCTTTCACGGTGGTCGACCTGAGTAAGAAACCGGTTAAACAAACGTGTAGCTTCTTGGTACCTTTTGACCCGCAGGTTCTTGATCGCGACCACAGGTACAAGATCGGCTACTTCGGGTTTCGCGCGCTGTATGGGGGCAATCAGACGATCGATCAGGGCATAATCTTTTAGGCGCAACAAAACCCTTCCAAGCCGTTGTGCAACTTCAACATCGTCTGGTTCCAGAGCCATATATTTTTGGTAAGCATCTCTGGCTTCTCGGTCTTGTTCGCGTGACAAAAACCAATCCCCCAAGATCCGCCAAGCCAAACTGTAGGAGGGATCCCGTTGCAAGGCTTCTAAAGCATAGCGTTCTCCTTCGGACATATCTCGATCCAAGTAGGCCTGTGCGAGAAAACAATATGCTTCTAAGTAGGTGGGGTCTGTGGTAATCGCACCTCTCAAAGCTACGAGGGCCGTATTGAAGTCTCCCCCCCTCCTTAAGATGATTTGTCCAATGCCACTTTGCGCTACCGCGTGCCCCCCCTCAAGCGCCATCGCCGTCTCAAAAGCTTCTTCGGCTTGGCGCAACAGGCCCCGTTGAAGAAAGGCCTTTCCCAATTTTGCCCACCCCATACCGTCGGTGGCTTGTGCCCGGAGCTCAGTTAAGGCCGTCTCTGCAACTTCGGCACCAAATTGCGCCAAGTTTTCGGTCAAGCCAGCAACCACGCCAGCAACAATGTCAGACATTTTGTCGTGTCTCCACACACGCCGCCCATTTGATGTTTGCATCCATAACACCAAACCCGTGTTGACCTCAACCAAACGCAAAACGACCGCAATATTATCGGCCCCACCATCTTTACCAAAGGTCAAAAGACTGCCACATAAAACAGCATCTGCAAGCGTCGTTTCATTGGCTTGTATGCGTGACCTTTGACTCAGCCGTGAAAAACGCTGCTGGCCACCCTCTGTCTTTAACGCACCAGGGACCAATGAGAAAATACCGTCTTGGGTGATCGTTGTCCTCAACCGGGTTTCACAGTCAGCAGCCAGAGCCTGAAAGGAGCTGGTATACAAAGGTTGAAACAGAATCTGTTTGGGTAAAGCCTCAGCAGGGAGTGCCGGTGGCGACATGTCTCCTAAACCAAACCCAAGGTGGTCCCTGAATTCTAACGCCGGTGTTTCCCCAACTTCTCTATTGTGAGTCCACACCCAAGAGGGGTTGTCTCGCACAAGCCCTTTCCAAACAACCTCCCCAGTCGCCAGGTCCAAGAATAACACGTCTATGTTGTGAATCCCTGCCGACGTGATGGTCCCTGTCAAAAGATAATTTGCAGGAACTTTCTGGCGCAATGCCTCTAATAAGCTGGGTGGAATCTTCCGGTCTATATCTTGGAGTTGCTGTTGTATCTTGTGGCTTAAAGTATCGGTTTCTACTAACACAAATCGGTCTCTTGCCAAAGCTGGGACATGCGCGTGTGAGTATAGTTCATAAGCAATTCGGTCTGCCATGAACACACCATAATCTGGGTTAAACAGAGACTTGAATGGCATGACTGCAACTCTGTGACCCGTGCTCTGAGCACCTATATGACCAGCAGTGTAAAAGATCGTCAATACGACCAATAAAAATAAACGCACTTGCATCCCAACTCCCTAAAAAATCGGTACAACCACCCCAAGGTGCGCTGGACCAACAATAACGTGATCAAACACACCCGCCAACCAAACACTGGCAAGAATACCCAAAGCCATATTGGCACGGCTGGCTTTGGCTTGGGCATTCTCGAATCGCTCACGAAAAGGGAAGGCGTCAGTGGTTGTCCCAGAGCGACCTTCGAGATTTAATTCACCAACTCGCGTTGACCGATACGCGTTGTAGGCAGTCTGATAGGCTTTGTCTGCAACAAACCAATAGATGGCAGCTGCGGCGGTGGCCCCCATAAATGCAAAAGCGCGTTTGCGGTGCCCCCGATATAATTGCCCCCACCCCGGAAAAACCAGGGACCTTCCGGCGGCCCCCATCAGAGTGGTCGATGAGAGATTTCTCTGGCGCTCGACCTTTCTCAAAACTGCCAACTGGTTGCGTGTTTGCTCATAGGCATCATCAGTATCAAGATCCAGAACCCCTTTTCGCGCCTCTCTATCAAGCACAAATATGTAATCCAAAATCGCACGCGCTTGTGCTGTATCGTTTTGGGCTAACCTAATCCTGGCCAAATCAAAAAATATTTCTGCACGATCCTTGTTTTTGGGTTGATCAAGCAGGGGCACAACGCCCAACAATTCAGGAAGTTCAGATAGGACTTCGAAAGCTTTGTCAAAATCTTTTTGCAGATAGGCGGCTTCAGCACGAGCGATAACCTCCCGAGGGACCTCGCTACTTTGCACATCTGAGGCGAAGAAACTAAACACCACCATCATAAATAAACAGTACATAAACCCCTCACAAAACTTCATACAAAAGTTATCCATTTACTCAAGGTATAAACGTAGAGACATCTCCCCGACCATCTGTCACCTGCACCAAATTGCTAACAGCCTGATCAACAACAAGGTCACCTATAAAATAATCTCTTTCAGGCAAACTAAGACTTAGCACGTGCTGTCCATTGGGCTGGAGTAGAGTCACTTCGTTGCGTCCAGCATCAAGTACAAGTGCTTGGCCAGACCGATTATGGGATACCGCAACGGCATGGGAACTATTGGCCAAAGCAACCGGATGCCACTCTACAGAAGTCAAAAAGCCCTGTTGAAAAACAGGGTTCCCCACATCTACTTGTCCATCTTCCCAAACCATCCAAATTTGATCGTTGTAGACGGATATATCTTTTGCTGGTCTCGCCAAGGCAGCAGTCCCAATCACACCCCCCACTTCAGAAAAAAGCTGCAACTCATGTCGGGCAGCAGCATAGAGTCGACCTTGGTCCCTCGCCAAAGAAACCTGCGTCGTTCCTAGTGGGGCATCCCACACCACAGGTATGGACCACACTTTATTAAACAGCGGCATTTCAAAGCCAACAATATCAATTTGCCCATTTGCCAAAACCCCCGCTACAAAAAGGCGGGGAAAGATCGAAAAAGCAGAAGTAGAAACAGGACCAGCCAGATCGACAGATAAAGGTTGGAAATCTATAGCATTCGGAAAAACGATACCCACCAAGTTTCGTAAAATGCGTGGTGAACCATCAAAAGCCAGTCCAATTTGATATCTGAATTGATAAAGAGAAAGCTGGCTTTGCCGAGATACAAGCGCCAGAGTTCCCCCACTGGTGATAACATCTCCGACATCCAGACGAATTCTTTCCGACTCTGGGCGCACGTTTTCTACGGGCTGAGTTGTCGCCAAACGGTAAAATTGGGAAGTGATTGGCCGGCTTGTGAGGGTTTTCCCAGTTGATGTACGTGTCCTCACTGTATACTGGTGACGTTGGTTACTGGTGATATCCGTATCGGTGTAGACAGATGCGGCAGGATCATCGGTTTCATAAACCTTCGCAAGGGTCCCATTCCCGACCTGCCGATAAATCTCGTACGCGGAAGCCACAGAAACATCGGGTTGCCAACGAAATTGGAGCGATAGGTTGACTGGGTCGCGCGACACACTCAAAGCTTGAGCGCCTGGTATCGTCACAGTTGCTGTGCGCGTAAGCTCTCTGCCACCACCAGAGAGCTGTGCAACCACTTGATAAAAAACACTTTCCCCAGCCAAAAGGGCTTCATCTTGATATGAAGCCACAGACACATATCCAGAAGCCACACTGTTGCCA
>JABIFK010000656.1 GCA_018650745.1 Candidatus Latescibacterota bacterium
AATTGCCCGAAGCAGTTTACAATGCTTTGGTTGCTGCGGTGGGCACGCATAGTATCACAGAGTTGCGGGAGCAAATAGCGAAGCTTGAAGCTTTGGGAGGTGAGTTCGTTCCTTTGGCGAAACATTTACGAGAATTGGGTCAGCAATACAATATGGATGCTGTGCGGTTGCTTTTGGAGGAGGTGGGGATTCAATAAGATAAGAGGATCTCTCATTGTTTTGGCATTAAATAAATGCATCGAGAAAACCGTAATCGGTTCCGAAACGCCCATCTACGATGGGTGAATGATGGGTGGTTTTTTCTTGTTGTGTGGATCTTATTGCAGGTGTGAATCCAAGAAGGCTTATTATAAATTAAATTCCAAGGAATATTTATTAAAAAGTCACTGCTTATCTTCTGTTGGTTGAATATTTCCGAAAAATAAAAAATAGAACGATTCAAATGTGAAATCTCGTCAGGTGGTGTTTGGCGGGATCTCTGAGTATCGGGTTTACGTTTTTTGGGGCGCGTATATCATTTCGCATTGAGAGCTGTTTTGAAGTTGAAAACTTCTCCCCAGTTTCCCCACCCACCGTTGTTGGCCATGGCTTTGATGCGCCAGTAGTAGGTTGTATCTGGGTTGAGCCATCCGGTATCTAACTTCCACCGTGTTGCACCTCCTGCCAGTTCTTTTTCTAATGCAGTAGCGACTGGCCAGCGGCATTGTGGATCGAGGGAAAGTCGCACGCAATACTGCGCAATGGTGTCGCCGCTTGGTTCGTGGGCAGGTTCCCATTTGAGGTCGGGCGCAAGTTCTGAAATGGTTTGCCCGTTGGTCGGATAGACGGGTGTTTTGGGTGCCTGTGGGGCGTGCGTATCGATTTGCTCCCGCCAGATGTGCGTGATGCGTACTTTGTGTGGCCCTTGTGTCTCGTCTTGATACCGAATCACATTTTTGCCGTGTGATAAGGCGGGTAAAGAATTGGGTGCGACTTGAATATCTGTTACGATTTCTATCGATTCGATGCCGCTTTGCGTGGGCGGGTCGTTTTTTTCGTTTGCTGCAAAATTGAACTCCAAGGTGTGATCATGCCGACCTCGTTCTCCGGTTGGGTAGAGTGCATCATCTAAATCAACCTCTGCGTCTATGCTTCCGGTTACGTCTTCTGGCGCTGTCCAGATGCGTTTTCTCAGCGCCCCAGTTGTAGATTTTATGGAGAACGAAAGTCGATCCCACATTGTGGCAGCGCCTCGGTAAAGTCGTGCCTTTACTTTGCCACCAATAATTGTGTAAGGCGTTTCTGTTTTAATGATGACGCGTTCTTCAAAGTCGTAGAGCCCACCTTGTTTGTTGCGCACATGGAGTGGTGGGTGTTGTCCGTCGTGGATCATGAAAACGGGTGCTTGGTTTTTATTGATGAACGTTGGCGCGAGCTCGGACATGAGATTGGGTCGCCAAATGATCTGTCCGTTTCCATATCGGATGGGAATTGCCTCTTTGTTGCCTTGTTCGTACCGATTTTTATGCCGTTTGTGGTCGAAGAACGTGTCGTTGCCTTTCCAGTTGCGTTTCAGGATTTCGCCGGGGCGTAGTGTCATGGCCATGGTGTGTGGTTCGTAAGTAAAACGATCGTAATCTTCTTGAACATAACAAAAATCTGGGCCGTGAAAGTAGCGGTACCCACGAATTTGCTCTCCGTCTTGACTTATGTAAGCATTGTTGCCTTCTGCGTCTGTGTAGACTTGACGCAGTGCTTTGTTGCGCCCCGAGAAAGTCGTTAAGTGTGCCTTTTCTTCAAGGCCTTCACTTATCTTCTGGTCTTGCCAAAGTTGTTCGACCGATGCGATTGTTTTGTTATCATCTGTCAGATAATAAAGGCCAATGTCACTGTCGAGCATGTGCCACGCGTTGTTGTAATAGGCCTCAGAAACGGTATGGTGCCAGACCTCCCACACGCGTGCAGGAATGCCGATTGCGCGGCAGAGGGAAACAAAGCTTGTTGCGTGATACGCACAGTTTGAGTACCCGTAGATATTGAGGGCCACCACTGGGTTGTGTGCTTCTCGGTCGCCAGCATTTCCGAGGTGGTGGAAGTTTGCGCGAACGAATTCATACAGGGCGAGCGCTCGTTCTTCATCTGTTTCGCAATCTCGTGTGGCCTCTTTTGCCATTGATTCTTCATCGAACCAATCATACTGGTCGTTTACTGTAATGCGCGGGTTGACAAGGGGTGCTTCGCCCAAATTTTCGATGATGATGGTTTCGTTTATGGGATCACGAAACCCGTCCACTTCAATTTCATACACGGCACTATTGGTTGTGATGATTTCACTGTGCTGACGTGTTTGTCCGTGGCTTGTTGATACGATTGTTGCAATGAGGAAGCAACACAAGCCTATTGATAGTATACTTACCATTGCATTCTCCTTGTGTTTGATTGAAGTATGAATATGTTTACGGAAAACATTTTAACTCATCGTGGCCGATTCAAGATGCTTATAGCCTTATATCAATTGACGTGATCAAGAGAAAATGGATCCCCTATTGAGTTTGTCCAATCACTGAGCATTGTTCGGTGGCGCATCAGTTCGTTACGATGCTTTGGATCGTATGCCAAGCTGGTCATTTCTCCGGGATCGTTTTGGAGGTCGAAGAGTTGTTCTGGGTTTTCACCTTGGGAGTAGACGATGTATTTGTAGCGCCCAGATGTTAGCATTCGCCCCATGACGTCACCAAATAATTTTGTTTCTGATACGACAAATGGATGTCCTTGAGCAGATTGAGAATTATCCATTACTTGATCATGGACACTTCGACCTTGCAAGGCCTCTTCTAATTTGATGTCCGCGAAATCGCAACAAGTCGGTAGAAGATCGAGGTTCATTGAAACGAGGGCATCGCTGGAGATGCCTGCTTGGGTGTGTCCTTTCCAGCTAACAATGAAAGGTACACGAACGGCTTCTTCATATAACACGACCTTTTGGTTCCAGCCGTGGGCACCGTTTCCGTCTCCGTGGTCTGAAGAGTAGATGATGAGCGTATCTTCCAATTGACCGGTTTCTTTGAGTGCGTTGAGTAGTTTTCCTACCTCACGGTCGACCAATTCAACGAGGCGACAATAGGCCCAGCGGTACTGTCGCCAATCGTCTTCTTTCCAATCACCCGTAGGGTGGGCAAATGTGCGTGCACGTTCGTTGTTGACAAGGCGCTTGCGAACCATCTCGGGTTCGTTGTCGGGTGGGTTGAAGTTTGTTGGAAGGGTGGGGCATTGTGAGGGGGCTGGTGCTGGGCCGATATCTCCATTTTCCATTTCGTCTTCACGGCCACTGTGTATTCTGGCCCATTCGCAGATATCGTGTGGGTTCATGAATGATGAGATCATGAAAAAAGGTTGGTCGCGCTCTTGTTTTATAAATGCAATGCTGTTCTCTGTTTTGACAGGATCGAGGCCTCGTGTATCTATGGTGTCAAATCCATGCCACTCGTCGTTGTTTCGTGTTTCTCTGGTGGGCTGGATGTGCCATTTTCCGAAGTAACCCGTATCGTATCCCGCGCGTTTCATATGGGTTCCGAGTGTGCTGTGTTCCTGCACGTTGTCTCGACATTGTGAGGGCATTTTGCCGGTCATAAAACTGGCTCGGGAAGGAATGCAAAGCGGGTGCGTGACATAGGCTCTGGTGAAACGAACGCCGTGTTCGGCGAGGCTGTCTATGGCAGGTGTGGAAACGTCGGTGTTTCCTGCACAGCTCATGACATCGGCAGTGTGTTGATCGGTGATAATGAAGAGGATGTTTGGCATCTTTTTGGTTTCGCTCCAAGTGGTGTTCGGTAGAGTGAGTGCCGCACCGGCTGCACCCAAATATTTGAGAAAATCTCTGCGTGAGTGTGGGTTTGGGTTGTCCATGATCGTGCCTTTCGGTTTTGCTCTGTTGGACGATTCTGTTAGATGCTTTTTATTTTGTTTGAAAATTGGGGAGCCAGTCTGCATTTGCTTTTAGGGATGCATTTAAGATTTCTCGCCCTGCTTTGAGAGAGGTGACTTGTGCATCGAGTAGAAGCCCTTGTAGTGCGAGATTGGGGTCACCTGATAGTGCGGCATCGATGAGCAGTTCTTGTTGTGCCACTCGGGTGTCTAAGATCTGTGTAATGGCGCGTGGTAGGGGGTCTACTTTTAGACCTCTTACACCCCCTGGGCCAATGTGTGCAGGCAGTTCGACAATGGCTTCGTCGGGTAGGTTGTCGATGAGGCCATTGTTGGGCACGTTGACCATATGCATTTCTGGGTCGATGACACCGAGGAGGGATGCGATAATTTCAACGGCGCTTTCGCCTGAGGGTTTGAGCAAGTGATCAATGGGCTTTTCGCCCGATGCCCAGGTTTCCCGTTCGGCAAGGCGTTCGGTAACAACTTCTTCGGTTGTGTGCCGTGTGCGCAAGTTGTAGGCCATTCCGCCGTCGGTTTCGGGTGTGAGAAAATAAGGGAAGAATTCGGCAATGTGTTCTTCTGTGCCTGTGGGCCATAATCCGAATGCGTCGTAAATTTCACAGGATACGAGCAGTTTTTCTCGCAGAGATTGACCTGCTTCTGTGTTGATTTTGTTGAGGAAGTCTGGCAAGACGTCTTGGCCATTGTGAAAGAGAGCCAATGCAAAGGTGAGGTGATTGGTGCCTACAGAAAGGCAGTCGAGGTCGTTTGTACCGAGGAGTTCTGAAAAATTGGGCAGTGTAACGGCCCATTGTTCACA
>JABIFK010000169.1 GCA_018650745.1 Candidatus Latescibacterota bacterium
CCAACGAAATAATGAGATCGGGAGATTCGTCGTTCACTTTTGTTAATAAATTCTGAAAAGAGGGCCAGGCCGATTTAAAAAAATCTCGGCGGGTATGGAGGTGTTTGTATGGGTCATTATCTGCTATGAGATGAACATCACTTAAGACGGCGATTTTCAAAAGGGTGTCTCCTATAAATGCGTCAGGAATGTTGCTGATGGTATTGAACAATAAAGCCCGCCACAATGTAATGCTGTGTAGCGGGCTTTGACAAATGAATTATGTTCGTTGTGTGAGCGGCGGACGCTTTATTGATGCGATATTGGAGCGGTTATTTGTTTTGAACGTAACCCGAAGGCGGATTCTTATGGAAAATGAGATCTGAAAACGCTGCAGAGGACGTACTGCCCGTGTTATCTGAATCGGACATGAGATAGATGCGGGCAATTTTACTGGGTTCTTCTTTGGGGTACAGCCGCTTGAAATCTCTGTAGATGTTTCTTTTTTCGTTGATCCAGGTATTGAGGTGCTCGTCGCCACTTTGGGCAACGATGCGATACCAATCAAATTCGAGGATCCAGCGCACCACGGTTGTTTTTTGGGTGAGTACGGTTTCTTCGGGGATGGTGCGTGTCCAAAGGTACGTGACTTCGTGCAACTTTCCCTTGTCGGTGAGTATCGAAATACCAATTTTGGCAGCAAAGTCATCGCCATCTTTTAATATCTCACCCTCATCATCGGACGTGTTTGTGTCGTCTATGGTATTTGATACACGCCATTGCCACGAGATATAAGGGTAGTCTTTGATGGAGATCAAACGTTCTGTATTGCCCTTTTGGATGTTTTTTTCAAAATCCATGGGAGGGCGTTTGCATTTGCGAATCCAACTTTGATCTCGGTCAACCTCCAAGGCTTGACCTTCTTTGGTGGGCACTTGCCAAAAGAGCGCTGCCGCGTGATCGCTTTGGATTTTAAAGGCGTTGTCTTGATAGATTCCCGTTACATTCTCTTCGCATTTGTCCCAATCTCTACGCAACCAATCGGTGCTGAGATCAATCGCAATTTGATCTTGTGCGATGGCTGTGAAGGGAAAAAGAATGAGGGCGATCAGAAGCTTTATGTGTTGTGTCATAGGCTTTTGGGCTAAAAATGGACAATGGAAAGCCACATTAAAACATGTGGCAACGGTTCACACGTGTGATAAAATACATCAAATAAGTGAGATCGGTAGGCTTTATTTGATGTATAACGTATTTTAGCAACATCTGTTCCAATTTGGTTGATAAAATAAAAAAGTGCAGCGAAATATTTCGCTGCACTTTTGTGACGCTTGAAGCTAGCATCCCTAGGTTTTTAAGGGACTTAAAACAATGGCATTACATTTTTGCTGCGGGTTCTTCAACTTGAGGTGTTGTTTCAAAATCACCAGGCATCATACCTGAGCCACCGCCACGGTGTCCTCGAAATTGTCTGCCTTGGAATTGACGTTGCCCTCGGCGACCTTTACGACCTTCACGCATGCCTTTGCGCCCGCCACGTTGTGATCTGAGCTCTTCCATTTTTTTCAGTTGCTCTGCTGTGAACACCTTTTTTGTTTCGAGGCGGTTCATAATACGGGCTTCACTCACTTTGTTACGTGCTGCATTCGATGCCGCAATTTTGGTTTTGACATCGGCTGTTTTTGGATTGTCTTGGCCCAATACTTCTTTGAGTTCTATTTGAGCAAGCTTTGATGTGGCTTGTAACTTGACCATTTCCTTTTGATGCGTTGTGCGTAAGGATTTTAACTTTTCTTGTTGTGCATCTGTCAAGTTGAGTTCCGATATCACTTTGCTGTGCATCATGCGATTGCCACCTCTTTGCCCCCGTTTGCCTTGGCGTGCGTCTGCAAATGTTGCAATAGCGGCAATAGAAAATAAAGCAATCAGTGCGATGGTAATTTTTCGTTTCATTTTGTACCCCTGGTCATCTGTAGCGTGGATAAAAGCTCAAAAGCTTTTCAACTTTTGACGATTCATACTGTTTCTAATACGCGCGTATTAGGGGTTTTTTCTATTTGATTCTTCGCAATGGGTTTTAGCGACCAGGGCCTTTGGGCGGCCCACCGCCCCAGCCCCCTCTACCGCCTCGTCCACCGCGTCCTTCTTTCCTACGTTTTTCGCGTTCTTGTTCCATTTGGTCAAATTTTACACGTTGTTCGTCTGTCAGTTCTGCTCTTATTTTTTGTCGAATTTCCTCGCCACCTGCTCGCATTTTTTCGCTGACTTCACGGCGCACAGTATCAATTTGGTGGCGATACGTTTCTGTAATTTTAGAAATGGTTGCTTGCTGTTCGGCTGTGAGATCCAGGTCTCGAGCCAGGCGTCTAATAGATGGGCCGGGGCCTCGGTCTCCTCGCCCACCTCGGTCTGGTCTGCCCATGCCGGGAGGGCCTTCGCCCATTTCCATAAAGGGATGAAATCTGCTGAGAATGAACCAGCGTTCTCCCATTGCCCCACACAATGCGCCTAAGATGAAGATGCCGAGGGCGAGGAATAGGGCTTTTGCACGAGCGGATAGCGAAAGCATAGGGTCCTCTATTGGTCTGCTGATTCGGTGTAAGAGACGAGATCATTGGTGCTAATTTCTGAAAGCACCAAGTCGGTTTGTGTGTCCAAATAATCATTCAGCGTTGTTTCTGTATTGGCTTCTGTGTTGGTATTGCCCAATACGGCCATTAAGATAACAGCTGCTGCAGCCATAAGCGGGATGAGCCGTTTGCTGGCCCAAACCAGGTGTGGCCAAATGTTGTCGGACATTTCTGCTTCGAGTTGGTTCTCTATGCCTTCCCAAAGACCTGGTGAGCGTGCTGCGGGACGTTTGCCCATTTGTGTTTGGATGCGCTTGAGCATGTCCAGCTCTTGTTGCAAGGTTGGGTTTTGCGCCAAATTTGCTTCCAAAGCGTGTGTGTC
>JABIFK010000682.1 GCA_018650745.1 Candidatus Latescibacterota bacterium
CATTGCCCACTACAATTGTCCATTTGTAACGCCCGGGCTCAGGAGGGGGCGGTAAGTCGACGCGCACATAATCCCACTCTACTTTGGTGTCTTCTTCCAACCAGGTGACATCACCACCCACTTTTTTAGCCAAGATGTAGACTTGAGATCCATCGGGTGCACCCACATAAATGGCGTTGTCTCGGTTGGCCGTCGTGATTTGTGGAAATACTGTCCAGACCGGACTGCCGTCTTCTAAAACTTTATATTGGTGTTTGTCTTTCTTTTGGATCATTTGGTTCCAGGCTCGACCTGTTGGTAATTCTTCCGTGGATATCCCCACTTGGTTGCGCATGAATTTTCCAAATGCATTTCTTACACCTTGCGAGTTGCTGTGTGTGCCGCTTAAGGTAAATTCGGAAAAATAGGGCACGTTTGCATTGTCTAAGGCTTGCACAAAGTCGAAGCCTTCTTGCGGGCCGACCATGGGGTCGTGTGTGCTCCAGCCCAATGCCAAGTAGATGTCTTTGTATTGATCGACAAGGGCAATTTGAGATCGTGTTTTCATGGTGTCGGGTTTTTGTGATCCGGCCATACAATCTCGGAGGATGTGCATTTGTCGGTTGTGTTCTTCGCTTGGTATCCAGTTGGGTTTGTGGTTGGGAGACAGTTCGGCGGCGACTAAGCTGCCCAATATCGGAAAGGTGCCATTGGGTTGGTAACAGATGGTGCCATAGTTGGTGGGCGAGGCGTGCGCAAAGATGGCTGCTGTTTTGTAATTGAGGTTTGAGGGATTTGCCCCCCAAATAAGTGCCGATGCGGCACCCCGTGATTTTCCTGCAAAGACGATGCGTTGGTCGTCGATGTGGAAGTTTTGTTTTGCAAAGGTTATGCCTTCTCCTACAGATTTGAGTACGTCGGGATGATTGCCTTGTGATTCGCGTCCGCCTTGATTGACAAATGCCAGTATAAAAGGATATCCCATTATGCCGGCTTTGGCCACTTGTTCGGGCAATTTAAGCGGACCGCCACCGCCATATGCTGTGCTGTTGTTCGATGAGCTGCCTGTTCTGCCTGAGACGACGAGGATGTAATCGCTTTGGTCCTTTTTCCAATTGGGACTTACAAAGAATGTCCAGAGTGATTTGCCAATGATGACATTGTTGATCACTTGTAAACGTGGGACGTTAGATTTTAAACTGTCGATATGGTTGTAGATATCAACTGGACAGTCACCCGATCTTTCCCATCGTTGGATTGAGCGAATGACCCGATCTCTTGTTGGCGCGGTGTGGTCTGTTGTGACATTGCTAAAGTTACCCCAACCCGGTGGGCTTTTGCGGTTTTTGTCTGCTTTTGCGCCACCCTGTTGGGGATAATGTGTGACAATGGGGAATTCGAAGTGAGACTCGAAACGTGGTTTTTCACCACACCCTATGATGAGCAATAGGGCCAATATCAACCGATACATTATTCTGTCTCCAAATAAGCTTGCAATGCCGTTGCAAAGTCTTGTCCAAATTCACGTGCATTATCTGCTGTGATATCTTGTTCTTTGACATTGGCATACGGAAATTCGAGGGAAGATGCCAAACGTGTGCTGGGAAGATCTCCTGCCCAACGTGCAAAGCTCTTGCCTGCACCATAGTTGTCTTGTGTGTTCCAACCTTGACCAAAGGGCATGTTGTCAGATGCTTGATAGTTGAAGGTTTTGGTTTGTTCTAAGAAAGTGGAAAAGTGACATTGTTCTTTCCAAAGGGTCTCTGGTTCGAGGCCGACTTGATAAATCATTTCGTTGGTTGTGCCGCGAATGTGTGGGCAGTGAAAGTCGATTGCGACTGTGGGTTGCCACTTGGGAATTTGTTCTCGAATGGCTTGGGTTTCTGCGTATATGCTTTCATTGTTGTAATCTCGATTGTGGTCGCGTGGTTTTCGGTTTTTGCCTTGGTCGCCGTCTTCGATACCCTCTTTGTCTGCAAAGGGAATGATGATGCATTCGGTGTGTGATTGGAACCACTGTCCAAGCTTGTTGTCTGCTAAAATAGACGCCATCACGCCTTCTAAGACATAGGACTGCATCATTTCACAACAATGATGACGGGCTGTTATGATGACACGATGTGTCGCTTGTTTGTCTAATGATCCTAAGCGCAATAGCTCAACGTTCCGTCCTTTTGGCGTTTGACAAAGGGATTCAATTTTTAAATGGGGATGGTTTTTATACCTGTTTAAGAAGAGATCCAATTTGTCTTGTAAGTAGGGCATGCCAAAGCTGAATCGGATGTCTTTGGCATCTTTGCCAAAAGTGAATTCGAAAGATTGGTTTTGAACACGGTCTGCGCCGAGCCAATACCAAGTATGACCACCATCTTCACTCACACCAGGACCTCGTGTACCAATGACGTTGCTGCCCGTAAAGTGAAACCTGAGGCTACGTCCAGTTGCGCCCTGCACACGAAAGTACCAATAGAACCAATCGCCTTCTGTGTCACGCAGATCTTGGTGGATATATACATTGTCGTCCTCGATTTTTTCAAGAATAATGTTGCCACCTGGAAAACTGCAGTCAATAGTCAGACTCATGCTACCGTCTCCTTTAAAACATCGACGACAAATTCGGCAAATGTCAGAGTATTATTTTGTTCTAATTGGGAAACATATCGATGGTGTAATTTTTCGTAGACGTCCATCGGTAACTCCAAACCGCCGTAGTCGAATGCGGGAATGGTGCGTGTGCGATCAAATGTTTCTTCGATCCAATTGGGTAGGGCAACGGTTTCACTTTTGGGTGGTGGGGTGTCGAATATTTCTCGTTGGGCGTTTGTACCTAAGAATCCATTTAGATTTTCATTGCCCAGCAACTCATTCAGCCAATTTTGACAATTGGGCATGTTTTCATTCCGCCAATAGAGGACGGGGCATTCACTGCCCCACATCATGCGATTATACCCTGCCAGTTCGATTGTGCGTTCGACCCACGGTTTGAGGTCGTTGTGTGGATAGGGTTCTTGGCTGCCCAAGCCGCCGTGACGGGAGAAGATGGGGAAGAAATGTGGGTGTTGGAGCAGTTCGGTCAGTGCGCCTTCAATTTTAGATACGTCGGATGACAAAAAATGAGGGGCCATAATTTTACTGTTGGGATATTTTTCTAACCAATCCAAATTGGTTTGTGCAATACGCCCACCGCTTCGCAAACCAATGGCATAAATCCAACGCCCAGCTTCTCCAACTCGATTTAGGATTTCGGGTAACATCTCAGGACCTTGCAGGCGCATTGCTGTAACGCCCGCGTGGAGTAGGATTTCTGTGCTTTCTATTTGTTGCTCAGGTGTATTGCCAAATGGAATACCGACACCACGAATGCGATCTTTGTATTGTTGCATTGCTTGGATCAGTGTTCCAAAGTCAGGCACCATGGGGCCCAATACCAATACGGATTTTTGAATACTGTAAAGGTCTGCTATAGTAAGTGCTTCTTCTGCCGTGCCGAATCGTGGCAGACCGACATGGCAGTATGCATCAATCATGTTTTATCCTTTAATCGGAAAGCCCCAACAAACTTGCTTCCGTGTGCTGATAGCCGCTGATTTTATATCTGTCAATCCACATATCGCTTATGCAGTTCGTCCAAAGAAATGCGCCCCCTCACATCTTCTACGATGGCCACATTCTGTTCGACAATATCAACGTCGCGCATACCCACCAGTGCTACGTCTACCAATTGATTTGATAATACAAATTGCAACAGAGCCGGTGAATAATCAAATGTGTTGCTTGGGTTTACCATATCAATCCATGTTTGCAAGGTGCCCGATGTCATGGAGCGCATGGTAACCACGCCCATTTGTGCCTTATCAGCTTCTAATATACTGCCAAAAGGGCGGCTGGGTTCATAGGGATGTTGGTAGATAAAATTATAACAAATTTGCATGACGTCAAAACGATTGCTGCGAATGAAGTGATGGACGGCATCGTTGGTGTCTTCGCTTGTAAAACCAATGTATTTGAGTAGGCCTTCATCACGCAAGGATTCCAACTCGTCGACCATGCCACCTGCGCCTAAGATTTTTTCGGTTAATTCGGGCGTGTAGCTTGATCCGTGTATTTGGACGAGGTCTAAACTGTCTCGTTTGAGTCGTTTGAGGCTTCCTTCTACTGATTCACGCACGTTGTTTGTTTGGCGGGGTACTTTGGTTGCGAGAAATATTTCATCACTGATGCCTTCTAACCCTTCACCAAACATGGCTTCGCTGGTGCCCAAGCCATATCCGGGTGCGGTATCAAAATAGGTGATGCCGAGTGCCAATGCTTTGTGGATAGCCGCAATGACACCGGCGCGTTGCTCGGCATTTTCAGGATCATAGACTTCCAAATAATTTTTGAGCCCGGCCGTTGCACCACCAAATCCTAAACGGCTGACTTTTTGGCCTGTACGACCCAGTGTGATGTATTCCATATATTTCTCTCAAAAAAAAACCGCACGTACCTCAATGCGGTTATATCATGATTTATTTATGAAATTATGGTCATTGCCCAAGAAAACACACGTTCAGCAATATCTAAAGCTTCTTGATATTCTTCTTGGCTTACCTTTTCAATGGATGGTGGGTATCGTGTTTCGACTGCATACTCTGTAAGTCGTGCCGCTTGTTTTATGTCTTCTGAAATGGAAATCGACTCAGATAGCAGGTTAAGTAAAGTTCCCAGATTGTGTGTGAATGGAAACGGTACTTTTAGGTGGACAAATATAGCTTTCAATGCTTTTTCAACCGATTGTTGGGCGTCGAAGCAAGCGTCTTCAAGCAAAAAACCAGGTTCATCTGGAATATTTCTTGCTCGAACCAAATTACTTTTTGATCGGGCAAGCCATTCTTCAGGAGACCCGGGATTGAAGTTCTGGGGCAACATAAATCTCCTGACCGTCTCTTAGTGCAGAGTAATAAACTAAGCTAAAGTTGTCGCCATACAGTTCAAGGTCTTTTTCTGTTGCCACGACAATATCCACAGGTATTTCAAAGTCTAACAGTTTCATATAAATATCTTGTGCTGTTTTGCGGCGTGGTACCCCATCTGGTACCACAATCAAAAGATCAAGGTCACTATCTGTGTCCATTTCTTGTCTTGCCGCGGAACCAAATAGAATAATTCTTAAAGGTGCAACGACTTCTGTGATACGTTGAATTAAACGCATTTTTGTATTTGTTAAATCTTTCAAATGTTTGTCTCCATTTTAATTTTAGTCATTCAAAAGATAGTCACAAATTAGCCGTTAAAGCAAGTTAAACCTCTATACAATTTCGCTGTATTGTGGTACGGCATCTAAAAACTGATAGGTGTTTTTTTCTCGGTCAATTTGACAACAGTAGTGTTGTAAGCCGTTTGTAGCGACCAAATAATCGGCTTGTACAACGGTGTTGTAACGGCCAATTTGATCAAATACGGTTTGTTTGAGTTTGATTTCTGGAGCTTTGCATTCGCCCATGAGGAGGGCTTTGCCCTGTTTGTCGTAGACGAGTACATCGGCGCGACATTGCATGCCTTGAAATATGAATCCGGTTTCTATTGCTGTTCGTCCTTGCGGATATCCCAATGATTCAATGAGGTAACGAACAAAGTTTTGACGTACCCATTCTTCTGGTGTGATGACCACATATTTTTGGCGCAGGGTGTCCAATATCATTTCACGCCCTTCGCGCACAACGATATCAAAATTGAATGCGGTTGGAAAATTGAGCTGCTCAGGCATCTGGGCCGGTCTTTGTGTCGGTTACGGATGCACCCGCACCATTTGCAGGGCTATTTGCTGGTACGTGGTGATCTGGGGTGAGCTGTGGGTTGGCAACTGTATTGCCTTCTAATTCTGATCCGGACGCCTTGTCTGTGGCATAGAACCAGTTGTCTACAATCATATTGTCGGGGGATTGATCTATTTTGACAGCGTCACCTTGGTTGCTGACCACAATGTTTTTGATAAGTTGATTGCTGTATGGTGCGATTGTTGAGACG
>JABIFK010000659.1 GCA_018650745.1 Candidatus Latescibacterota bacterium
CCCTTACTCATTTCCGCCACATTGTTCGTCCCCAACTTGGCCAAAGCCGAATTTGACCTCCTGCAAACAGATTATGCTCCCGACAGTGTCAATTTTAAAAATTGGGAAGAATACGTCGATCAAAATCGACTGGACGACATGATCCAGGTAAGGCTTAAACTCAATACACCTTTTAATGAAAAATACCTCGATCTCAAACGCTGGATCATCTTTTTAGAAGATGATGAAGAAATTGGATATGAACCACGCCAGGTCGAAGCCCGTGCTTTTTATCCCTTAGAAACCATCCGGGTTGCCGTTCCGGGTCGTGAAGTAGAAGTCACGGATGTATTTGGTCAATACTTTAGCCCAATTCCCGGCGAGAAAGAGCGCTTCTACCTCGAAGCCCCTGCCCGCATCACCTATTCCGGAAATGAAAAATTGTTGCAACTCTATTTTCCGGGGCGAGACTTTCAAGGCAAACCAATTGTTGACGAAAAAACCAAATTCCTTAAACTTATAGTACAATCTCAAGTAACTGACTTTGGGCGCAGCGAACTCATCTGGCATATCAAAAAAACCAAACACAAAGTGCGCCCCCCTAAAGGATAAACACATGCCCTTTATTGCCAAACGATATACGTTCCTTCTCCTCTTTCTGGTGGGGTGTGCGGCACAACAACCGCAAATTGATCTTCGCCCCGTAGAAAAAGAAACACCACCCCCGCCACCACAGGCGGTGAATGCATTTATTGCAGCCAAAATGGCCGAAGACAGAGGCAACATTGATCTGGCCATTAATGCCTTACAAGTGGCCATTCAACACGACAGCACCTCAGCCACCTTGCATGGTGCCTTAGCGCGCAACCTCAATGCACGTCAACGCTATGTGAATGCCGTAGAGCCAGCCCAACGCGCCGTAAAAATTGAACCGACCAATGCAAACTACCGTTTTGACCTTTATCGCAGCCTCATTACCGGTAAAAAAGACACCCTCTCGGCTTTGCAAGAACTTCAAGCCATTGTCACCATGGCAAACCGGTATCATTTACGCGCTTACGATCAAATGCTGCAAATCTATAGCGCACAAGGCCAAAATCAGCTTGTCTTACAAACATTAGACAGGATCGTGGCCTTACCGCGATTACGATCACAAGAACTCAGAATTGCCGCCCAAAATTATGTCAAATACAAAGCCGAGGATCGTGCCGAAGCTATTTATCAAAAAATAGTCATACAAGAGCCTCAAAACTTAGAGGTTTATCTCAACCTTGGAGATCTTCAATTTCGCCGCCAAGATACAACAGCAGCGACACAAACATTTCGCACGGCCCTTGTGCAAGACGAAACGATCAAAAACAAAATCACCCGGCAAAATGCGCGCATTTGGGGGCAATTGGTGCGTATCTATCGCTGGGAATACCAACTGGATCAACTCTTGGCAGAAACCCCGCTGGACACGAGTTTTGTTGAAACAATGGGCCAAGTCTTTCTCGACATGGCGCACGACCCCGGCACCAAGCGTGATGACAAAATTGAATTTTACCAACGCACAGAAACACTTTTAGACCGCCTTTTACAAGCATCACCAGACAAAGAAGCCTATCTGGCAACCAAGGCACAGATGCTTTTAGAAACAGAGCGCCCAGTAGATGCCCGAAAATATTTTAACTTGGCCAACAAAGAGCAAGAAAAAGCCGAATACTGGCTGGGCATTGCACGTACCCATATTGCCGAACGCAACTGGGACAGTGCGCAGAAATTGCTGGAAGAATTACACGGTATGGCTCCCGCCGATTCGCAATACTATCCACAAATAGTAACCGACCTCGCACAAATCTATCAATTTCGAAATGATATCACGCGCGCAAGAGAAGTCTACCAGCAAGCCGCTAATGCCGTGCCAAATGAACCAGACTATCGGTATGCCCTTGCCAGAACCTATGTGCGCGATCAAAATTGGCCAGAAGCAATTGAACTCTTAGTACCCTTGCAAAATGAAATGGAAAACCGGCCCGATGTGTTATTTGACTTAGGACACAGTTATGAACGCTCTGGCAACATAGACGGAGCCGAAGGCGTGTTCCTGCGTTTGCTGTCGCTCTTTCCTGACCATGCAGGGGCCAACAATTATTTGGGTTATATGTTAACAGAACGCGGCGACCGCCTCAAAGAAGCCATTCGCTATATTCAAAAAGCCGTTCAGGCTGACCCGAAAAATGGTGCATACCTAGACAGTTTGGGATGGGTCTATTACCAAATGGGGCAATACCGAGAGGCTATGGAATGGCTCGTGAAGGCCATTACGGTTGAAGAAGAAGCCCTCAAACAAGCCAACCCAAACAACGAACGCCAAATGGCCGCGCTTTATGAAAACCTCCAAGTCATTCACGAGCACGCAGGCGATGCAGCAAAAGCCATTGGAGACCTGAGACGTGCCCGAACCCATTACGAACGTGCATTAAAATTTGCCCCCGACAATCAAACCGTGAAAGACAAGCTCAAAGAAATCGTCGAGGCACCCAGCACGTCGGATGCGCAATGATAAAGATCTGGAATCGAAAATCAGAGATCAGAAAACCGAAAGTCCAAACACAAAAAAGCACCACAACGAACACGCGTTGTGGTGCCTTTTTAATTTTTAATTTTTCCTTTTTAATTCTTTTATCTGGTTGTGCGAGCACACGCAGTCTCCCACCCGCCCCGCAGTATACAACGGCCTCTGAATTTCTTCACATCCTGTCCACACGATACGACAGCCTACGCAGTTTGAAAACACGCGCCAAGGTCACGCTCAAAATTGATGGCGTCCGTGAAAATCGTGCAGCGGCAGGTATTCTTTATCAAGCCCCAGATCAATTGCGCATCGACATGGCTGCGTTGGGCATGTCTTTTATGACAGCCATTGCCAATCAAAATACATTGGAAATCTATCTGCCACGTGATAACAATTATCTAACCGGTCCACCAGAAAAGGTTCTGGACACACTCACAGGCGTCAACTTGGTCTACTACAGTCTCATCCAAGCCATTCTCGGTTTACCCAATCTGTCACCACTGGACCTGCCTCGCGTCACCCTGTTCAGACCCGATCAGAACCAACTCTTCTTAGAACTCACCTATCCCCAATGGAAACGCAGACTCATCTTTGAGTCACGCTCGGCGACTTTGCTCGAAGACCACGTCTTTAACCTTGAAGGCGCATTGATCTCAAAGCGCCTGCTCTCAGGATATCACCAAAGCAATGGCTTTGTATTACCCAAGCACATTGAAATGCATCAAGGAGCCGATCTCATTGCCATTGATGTTGAAACGCACCAAAGCAATGTTGAGGTTTTAGGTGCAGATTTTCATATGCGTGTGCCGGGTGATGTGACACGACATACGATTGAATAACTTTCAGCGATCGCCCACTTTCACCTACTCTATAATCCGGAACAATACTTCTCGGTTCACCATATGCCCAGTGTGATGATCGTGAATCTGTAGACTCAGTTTGTGAATGCCAGCGGGCACTTGCGACACGTCAACGTGTAAATAGGTCAAGTCATCGCGCCGTTGGCCTTCGTATTCCGCCGTAACAACGGTTTCCATCTGAACACCTTGTTGGGCCACATTTTTAAGTATCTCTGAAAATTGGCTCTTGGGCAGCACATATTTTACTTTGTACTGTGACGGTGCGCGCAGCTGTTTCCGAGCGTGCTGTGTCCAATTTTGATTTTGTTCGCTTGTTCCCTGAACAGAATTGCGCTCGACAGTTTGATCATCTGGCAATGCAGCAAAAGGATCGCGTGGTGCCAACGCCGGTTCCGTTTCGGCAATCACATCAAATTGCACAAAGCCTTGTTCATAGTTCACAGGCATAAACAGTGCCGGATCAATTTCATCTTCTTCGGGCGCGCCCACACGATACGCAATGGCATACTTGCTCTTGCCAAATTCATCGCGGGTTAAATTATACATTTCTAAATAGACATATACGGGTTCAGACTGCGTAAATGTACGATTGGGTTGTGGCACAATCTCTAAATCATCTCGTGCTTCTGGGAAAGGTGTTTCAGATGTAATATAGCTGGCCAACATCAAATCGCTGGCCATCAGCGTTGTATCTAAAAAGCCAAATTGCCGCGCAATACGAAACGTGCCAATGGCCCCCGAATGCACATCGCGTGTTTCACCAATCAGCCGATAGTCTCCCGGGGAAACACGAATTTTCCGGATGGACAACAGGTTGTTTTTACGCAAACTGTCCGCAAGGGTTTCAGCCGAATCGCTTCGCGTAGACAACATCACTTTTGCCTTTGACACATTGCGATAGGTCGGTTGCCAGTTGAGATCAAACAGAAACACACCATCTTGTAAATTGGCAGAACCTGTTTCATCTGGCCCCAACTTAGACTTGGGCAACGCATAGGCCAACTCAATGCGCACACTGTCTTGTTCTCGAAAGGCCGCCGCTTGAAAAGGCATATGATATTTGACACCTTGGTAAGGGTCACTAAAACGTGCAATTTGCTTTTCATCTTCAAAAAGATCCCCGCCAAACCCATCGGACATCCGAAACACCAACTGAAAATCTTCGTAGAACCACGTCTCAGTCTGTCCTTCTGTCGCATGGTTGGCAGACAAACTTGGTGCGCCAAATGTGAGCGATGCCATAGACCGATCCACGGCACTCGGCACAAACTGACCGACAGGCAAACCAAAGTCACCTCGTTTGCTATTGCGTCCCAGGAAATGACCATATTTGATGTACGCGCTGCCCATATCGGTCTGCCACCCAACCACATTGTGCTCGGGGCGACCAAAACGCAAATTGGCATATGCAATCCGGCCATAATGTTCCAAATGTTGCTCACTATATGTGGTCAAAAACAAGGGATCTTTTGCTCGCCAAAACCGATCCAATCCGTCTGCATCGCGTGCAATATCAGCGCGCTCTTCATCTGTGGCAATTAAATCAACAGACTCCATCATTTGGCGTTCATCATCTGACATTTGTGCCAAGGCCCGAGAATAGAAATCAAACGCGGCATCCATTTTACCCAACCGTTGTGCGCCCAACCCACTAAACAACAACGCATCTTTGTCATTGGGCACTTGCTTGAGCAGTTGTTGTGAAATGACCAGCAAACTATCAGGTCGCCCACTTTCCAAATACAACAAACCCAGCTGATAATAGGCATCACGATACGTCGGATCAGAATCCATGCTGCGTCTCAGAAAAATCTTTGCACGCACCAGGTCCTTTTCACTCCACTCCTGCCACTCCATCCAGTGCGCATTCATTCGGCCATCACCTTGCGTCTGATCTAAATGCGTCATATCGCTATACTTCAACGCATTTATCAATTTATGCTGCCCAATCTTATAAGCAGCATGTGCATTCTGAGGTGCAACATCCAGCACTTTTTCGTATTGCTGCTCGGCATTGAACCAAAATCCTTGCACCCACATCAAATCACCCATCGTCACGGCATATGTAACATTGTCTGGGTCTAAACGCATCGCTTCTCGTAATGCACGCTGTGCCCATTGACGATGTGTGGGTGTATTTTTGGTCATATACAATTTTGCAAGTTCATGATGTGCGGGTGCATAGGTTCGGTCTGCACGCAAAACTTTGCGAAACGCATTCAACCGATCATCAGTAGATACATCTGCGTTCAGCGCCATAGCGTGGTCGAATAAGATGTCAGCCTCACTGCGTGGTTCTACGGGTTTGTCGGACACACGCTTGCGCACCCATACATCGGAGCGGCTCTTCACATTAATCCAAGCCTGTCCTTTCCCTGTTTTGAAATCCAATGTGCCATTTTCTGGTGCGGTGCCAAATGCATTCTCAATCTTCCCACCCTCTGATGAAATCCGAAAACTCGCATCCACGGTCTCTGGCAAAAGCAACGCAACAGATCCGTCCGTTTGCACATCCAATGCGCCAGACTGGCTCACATTGCCTTCAAACGTCACATTGCCAGATCGCGACTCAATCCACCCGCGCTCAAAATCCTCACCCTGAATATGAATGGCTCCCGTTTGTGTTGACACAACCACATCGTTGCTTGTACCAGGAATATTCAAATTCACTGCCCCACCGTGTGCTTTAAACTGCAAGCGACCATTTTTCTCGGGTCCACTTTGAAACCGAATCTCTCCGGTATAAGACTCAAAAATACCACGCACAAAACGATCACCCTCAGCCAAAATACGCCCACTCATTGTAGAGACATCGGCCTCACCACCCTTAAGATTCAGCGTAACCGATCCATTACCAGAAGACACATTCACACGTGAAGACATGGCCACCACCGACATTTTACCAGACACCGACTTAAACTGCCCATTGATCAATTCACCATACACTTCCACATCGCCACTCACCGTCGACACATTTGCATCGGTCTGCTTCAATTTGAGCACCACTCGGCCTTGCATAGAAGAAACATTCACACGTGCACCCGTCACCTCCAAATGTACTGCCCCAGCGCGTGTATCTACTTGAACTTCACGTGGCGCGTCACTTACCCGTACAGCACCCTGAACCGTGTGCACCCGCAAAATACCCTTCATATCTGACACAGCCACATCGAGCGAATCGCCGCGAATCTCCACACGGCTGTTCATTGGCACCCATACGGTTAAATTGGCACGCCCTTGTGCTACGCGCACAGTCGTCAACTCATCGCTACCAGACAATTGAAGGGCGGTGCCCAATACGTGCCCCTGAACACGCACGTCCAAATTGGGCACACCTACCAAATGCACCGACCCATTGGGCACATGTACATCGACAAACCCACTTGCCGATGCATTTTGCCGACGATCAACATCTGTCTGCGCCATTGCGCTCACAGTGCCAATAACCAACAAAAATATTGTCCAGACAAACTTCATTGAAAACCTCTTATAAAACATTGAAGGAATTCGGAGTCAAAAAAATGCCTCGTTCCGATCCCTAACGCCTGTGATCACCCACCGTGGGGCAAATCGACAACCTGCTGCAACAAATCTACCTTGCGTTTATACATTGCCAAAATGGTATGAACCGACGCCTGATTGTGCGGATCGGCAGCCAAAGCCATCCGAGAAGATTGAATCGCATCATCAATCACTTTCAAGTTGGCCTCAATGGCAGCAACGGTTTCTGGTGCCAATGCATCACGGCGTTGTTGTAATGTTTCAGTTAATTGCGAAATGGCCGTGCTATACGTTTGCTCTGAAGCTTGAAATGCCGTCAATACCGGCATAATGGCCTCGCTTTCAACTTCTGAAACGACTGGTATTTCCATTGTCTGCTTCATATATAAAACGGTCATTGCCGACGAAGCCGCCACCAGCAATACGGCCGCAGCAGCAAAACGCGTCCATCGAATCCAGGGCAATGCAGGTTTTGACACCAATTCCTCTGCTATCTCTGGCCACAAATCACGTTTGGGTGCAATAACCTGAGGCAGTTCAGCTGCTTCCTGGGCCAAATGCTGCAAAAAAGCAACCTCGGCTTGCGCGTCTTCATCAGAAGCCAACAACACTTCAACCGCTTTAATTTCGTCACCAGACAACGTGCCATCCACATAACCATTCAGCTTTTCCTGCAAATCCATCCCATCAGCCACACCCGCCCACAAGTCGCGTTTTGGCATCAACTCTTTTGGCAAGTCAGACGCACGTTGAGCCAAGTGCTGCAAAAAGTCCACCTCGGCTTGCGCATCTTCGTCAGAAGCCAACATCGCTTCTACCGCCTCAACCTCATCAGCTGATAAGGTGCCATCGATATAAGCATTCAGTTTTTGTCGCAAAGCCGTACCGTCTGCCACTTGGTCCCACAAGTCACGTTTGGGTGCAATAACATAAGGCAATTCAGAGGTATCCTTGGCCAATTGTTGCAAAAATGCCACCTCAGCTAATGCCTCTTTGTCGTGGACCAAAAGAGCCTCTATGGCTTCGACTTCGCTGGCTGATAGCAAACCATCGACATAGTCATTTAATTTTTGTCTTAAATCGTTTGTCATGAATCCAACATCTCCCGCAACAAATGCCGTGCTCTGTGCAATTGTGCTTTTGAAGACCCAACAGCCATACCTGTAAAATTGGAAATTTCTACGTGTGAATATCCTTCAACCTGAAACAAAACAAATACTTCTCGCGCTCTATCTGGCAATTTAGCAATGGCCTGTTCCAAATCGACCTTTATACCCGGTGTTTCTCGATAACCACGCCGATCTGCAGACGCCAAATCATCTATCGCAACCACACGGCCTGCGCGCCGTTGATCTGAACGCTGTGACTCAAAGACCACATTAACCGTTAACCGATATAACCACGTCGAAAAGGCGCTTTCACCCCGAAAAGACGACAGTTTTTGCCAAGCACGTACAAAAGCACTCTGCGTCAACTCCTCAGCAGACGCATCATTGCGCGTGAGACGCAAACACAGGGCGTACACGCGCCCCAAGTGCAGACGATAGAGCATTTCAAATGCCCGTGTATCTCCTGCTGCAGCTTGGCTGACCAAGCGTTGGACTTCGTCTTGTGGCGGGGTATCCACATCATTGGACATAGATGGGCCTTAAAAAGCGGAGTCGGAAATGATATCAATGTATATGATGATGCAGACATAACAAAGGTTTAAATCCTAGTTTATCGTCTCGTTGGCTCTCACGAGATTGGATGCATCTGAAACGTCTAAGGTTTAAAATATCAACTTTCAAAAAAAGTCTAAAAACAACACCCCCCTGCCAAATTGGAAGAGGGGTGTTATCGTCTGTCTTACAAGTGAGCACATACGTTCAACGCGTTGACTTCATGTGTCCTAAAACAATTTTTCATTTCTATATCGCATTAATGATGTCCGTGGCTTCCCAAACTAAAAAATATACCACCTTTGGCTGCAATTTCATTCCTAGCACCCGATGTGAGTGCACGATCAAATGTGATTTCGCCAAAAAGACCGATGCTATCTGAAAGCTTCAAATCTATGCCGCCCACACTGGAAAACAAACCTTTGGTAGACGAGTGACTGGGAACGGTACCATGGGCATCTTCTTTAGAATAAAAGAGGCCCCCACCGGCGCCAATATAAAAATCTGCCTTTTCAGAAACAGGTGCTTTGTACACCCCACGAATGGCCAAAGGCACAGTTGTGTGGCCCGACTTTTTAAAGTAATCTGCTGAAAATGAAATTGCCAATGGACGCTCTGGAATGGGTATGTCAACGGCAACGGCGACACCCGGAACAGAACCTTCAAAAATCAGTCCACCACCCAATTTGACTTCGGTTGCTTGGGCAACAGAAAAAGTGCAAACACCCAAAAAAACGGCAATAAACATTCTGAAATTTTTCATCTAACAGCTCCCTATCTTTACAGTGTGACGTGACACCAGTTTTTTGTA
>JABIFK010000660.1 GCA_018650745.1 Candidatus Latescibacterota bacterium
AATTGCCATTCATAAACATAACCATTGGAGGTCGATTGTACTGCAAAATCAACCAGAGACCAATCCGCAACGGTTTCTCTAGGCAATTGGCGCACAGGCGTATCTCCGTGAAGCAAAAAAAGTTGTACCAGATCCAACTCATTGGCATGCGTCACATCCAACACCACTTCACAGCCATCTTGGTAAGGTCCCACGCGATCTGATATCAAATCATCATCGCGCACTTCAACTGCTATAAAAAATAAACGATCAGAAACATCAAACCCCGCCCGAAAGGATGCTTGAAAGTCTGTGGTGTCTTGAGGTATATCACCGTATTCCGTACGTACAATTGCATATCGTGGGAGATCATTCGGCCAATCGGACAAATCCCCATCGACAACAATCCCGGATATGGGTGCAATTTGAGCCACCGCGCCATTATGCGCCTGAATGGATATTGCCTTGCTCAAAAGCGTGAAAAAAAATATGAGAACTATTCTATGCATATGACGACTCGATCAATCCCATACTTAAAAAACGATTAATTAACCCGCACGTCTTTCAGGATATCCTTAATGCCATCCATATCGAATTTATCACTTAAAAAACGTAAATACGATGCCAATTGTTTTGCATCGCCACCCAAATCTGCCAAAACATTCAAATGCTGACGCAGCTCCGTCACGCTGTGGATAGCAACAGCCGAAACAATATCTTCATATATTTGTACGGGCATAACAACATCCGTTAAAACAGGCAACGATACCATCTCAGCTATAGGCTCACGATCTTTATATTCAAAGGAAACACCTAACAGGTCTGACAAAGCGGCATAGACTTGTTCAACACGCAGAGGCTTGTCAATAAATCCATCAAAGCCAACATCCATAAATTGTTGTCGTTGGTGCTCAAATACCGATGCAGTTACAGCCACGACTTTTGTGGCAGTCTTGCCATGTGCCCTGACGATATGCTTAAATACCTCATCACCATCCATCCCTGGCATCCGAATGTCCATAAAAACAATATCTGGCATCTGTTTGCGAATGTGCTCTAAAGCCCGTTCTCCATTTTCGACCTCTGCGACATCAACACCTATCTTACTTAACATCTGCGCCAAAACATCTCGGTTTGTTTCAATATCATCAACAATCAACGCCTGAATAGATGTTCCCTGTGCCAAATGGCGTGCCTCTGCAAGTGAGGAGTCAACAAAAGCCTCAGACAACGGGGGATTCGGTTGGTTTTTACTTTGCGGCAATATCAATGTAAAATTGAAACGCGCACCCGCACCCTCTCCTGAATCGAGCAATAAAGTGCCTCCCATCATCTCCACATGTCGGCGTGCAATCGCCAGCCCCAAACCAGTACCACCTTGCCGCTTGCCTTCTTCTTCCTGGTGAAAGGGGTCAAAAATATGAACTTGTCGATGCTTTGCAATCCCTTCACCTGTATCATCAACTTCAAAATAAAACTGATGATCACCCCGCTCGAGTACCCGCAACGTCACACGACCAGCTCGTGTAAATTTAACGGCATTGCCCAATAAATTTATCAACACTTGCTTTAATTTTTTCTCGTCACCCTCAAAAAACCCGACAGGCACATTGGCATCCACAGCCCATTCCAGATTTTTTTGATAGCATTTCATCTCGAATATGGTAGAGAGACTCTTGAGCATATCGTTCAAATCAAAATCGACGATAACATAGTTTTCTCTGCCAGCTTCAATTTTAGAAATATCAAGAATGTCGTTGATTAAGTTCAGCAGATGCTTTCCCCCGTTGCCAATGCTTTCAACAGCCACACGATGCTTCTCTGCCAAATCAGCATCCCCTTCTAAAAGCTGTGCGTACCCCAAAACGGCATTCATTGGGGTGCGAAGTTCATGGCTCATATTTGCCAGAAATTCACTTTTGGCGCGGTTGGCGGATTCCGCAAGTTCTTTGGCATGTTGTGATTCAATTTCGGCCAACTTGCGATCGGTAATATCTCGCCCATAGACATTTACATATTTCATATCATTTATGGGTACAAAAAATAAAGAGACCGTACGGTCTCCCCAAGATACTTCCAATTCTTGCCCAATGTTTAAAGCCACTGCTTCAGCCATCACAGATCGCCATGGTTTTGGCAGTGTCCATTCACCATCAAAAGCGGCCAACAATTCCTTGGCTTGGTCATTGGCAAATAAAATCTGACATTCTTCAGACACTCGCAAAATTGGATGCGGATTTTCTTCAGGAAATTTCGCCAAAATTTCGAGCGCTTCATTCTTGTCTAACAGCTCAGAATTGAGCAACGCGATATTGTCTTGCCGACGTCCAGCAAATGATGCAAACAGCCCTAAAACAAAAGGGGCAGTAT
>JABIFK010000584.1 GCA_018650745.1 Candidatus Latescibacterota bacterium
CGCTCCAACTCATCCAACTTGGCCACGCGGCGGCGGAAGTGTTCTTCGGTACTGAAGGTGGCGTTTAGGAATGCGCCGAGAATTTCCTCGACGAGTTTGATCCCCACAATTTGGGCGCCCAAGCAAATGAGGTTGACGTTGTCGTGTTCAACACATTGATGGGCACAATAGGTGTCGTGGCAAAGGGCGGCTCGAATGCCCGGGAATTTGTTGCCTGCAATGCATGCACCCACACCGGTGCCACATACAAGAATGCCGCGTTCGGCGCGGTTGAAACGGACTTCGTCACAAACGAGCTTGGCAATGTCGGGAAAGTCTACGGGTTCGGTGCTGTGGGTGCCAAAGTCGGTTACGTCGTGGCCACGAGATTGTAATATTTCAATGACGGGGCTTTTGAGTGGAAAACCGGCGTGGTCACCGCCAATTGCGAGTTTCATTGCATGAGATCCTTGTTGTGTATTGAATGATTCTGGGTGTTCTGTTTAGACGGTACGTTTTATGCGCCGTAATATACATCTACGGGCACGTTGTTGAGGGTTTGTTTTACCTGGTTGGCAATGTGATCAACTTCTTCATTGCTAAGCGGGGCCACGAATGACTCCGCGGGTTGGCGTGCAACAGTGTAGACTTGAATGCCTTTGAGTGAACCGTTTTTCTGCTGTATATCACTAAGGACATTGCAATAGGCTTCGATTTCTGTTTTGGACGGTGGTTCGTCATTTATACGCATAAAGAGGCTTTGGATGACAATGGGCCACTTTTGTGCTGCCAAGTGCAAATTTTGGACAACTTGGTCAAAACTGACTTTGGTTCTTTCAACGGTGTCATAATATTCAGCAGTACCTGCGTCGAGTTTGGCCCAAATTTCACCATTGTTTTGGTGCATGTCTTCAAGGGCTTCGAGTACGTTTGGGCGGTGAAAGCGTGTTGCATTGGTGATGACCACAAGTTTGACATCTGGCAGGTTGAGATCTGTTTTGATTTGGGTAGCCAGTTGAACCACGTTGCCAAATTGGGGATAGGTTGTTGGTTCTCCGTCACCTGAAAAAGCAATGTCATTGATGCGTTTAAGCGCATCAGGGATGTCGCTGAAAGTTGGGTGATTGAACAGTACACCCGATTGCGCGTCTTCGATGAGGGCGCGGAGTTCTGTTTCTAGGCGGGTAAGGTCTACATCGCGATATTGTGGTGCAACCGTGCGATCTACCTGACAATAAATACAATCGAAGTTGCAGATTTTGTCGGGGTTGAGATTCACACCTACCGAAAGGCCCTGTGACCTGCGTGAGATCACAGGGTAGACATAACGGTTTTTTTCAAAGACGCGTGGGTGGGAGGTAATGGCACGCTTGAGTGCATTGTTCATGATCAATCCTTAAGCACCAATGTTTGCTAATACCATTGTGAGCCCCATGATGACGAGCACACAGACCCAGGCAAGGACAAAACCAAAAACGGTTTCTTTATCGGGTTTTCGAATTTCAAGGCCAAGCATATTGAAGCCTCCATGTTTTTCTGAGTGATATTCTATTGGGTATTGCTCGATGTCTATCCCAGGTGCGTTGTAATTCCAGCTTCACGCAGTTTGTCTTCTTGGCCGACGGGCGTGTGCAACCTGAGATAGAATTTGTCCAATTTGTCATTGTCAACGGGCTTGGTGAGTTTGCTTACAATGATGAGTGCAGCAAAACCACCGGTGATGTAGAGCACGTATTGATCGGGAAGTTCCCAGCCCCAACCATATTCACCAGAAACCCAAAATAAAGTAGCAGATACAATAATGCCCGCCCAAGCTCCTGGGGCGTTGGTGCGTCGCCAAAGAATGCCGCCCCAAAATGCAATGCCAAAAAATGCAACGAGGGACCACGAGAGCTTGATGATGGAAACCACAGATTCAAAGTAAAGAGAGACGATAATGCCAAAGCCGACAAGAACAAGAGCAATAAGACGCCCAACGGTGAGATAATGTTTTTCTTCGGCTTCGGCTTTGAAAAGGGGTTTGTAAATGTTTTCGACAAAGAGCGCTGCCCCGTCTACCATAAAGGAGTCACAGGTAGACATGACTGCTGCAATCATTGAGGCCAACATGATGCCGATGAGACCTGCAGGTAAAAGATCACGTGAGGCCAGTCCAAAGGCGTGTTCTGGATCGTCAAGTTCGGGGTAAAGTGCGATGCACGCGACGCCGGTGAAGGCCCAGGCAACAGTGCACAAG
>JABIFK010000516.1 GCA_018650745.1 Candidatus Latescibacterota bacterium
ATAAGTCTCTGCAGCAGACACAACCGCATCAATATCTTCAGGTGTTACAAAAGCACGCGCACCATCGTGAACCGCAATAACATCTGCCGATTCGGGTATTGCAGACAGACCACAGGCCACGGAATCTTGCCGCTCGGCACCACCGGCAACAACATCAACCACTTTGCCTGATGCAAACTGCTCTCGACAAGCTTCCACCAGGTCTGAAGCCGTTACCAAAACCACTGCATCGACACCCTCTGCTTTTTCAAAAGCATCAAGCGTCCACGCCAACACGGGCTTGCCCGCCAACGCCAAAAATTGTTTTGGCGTTGATATGCCCATCCGCTTGCCAGATCCAGCAGCAAGCACAATTGCATAGGTCATACCCCTCTCCTCCCCCCTCCTCCCAAGAATACAGGAGACAGAATACAGGAGACAGAATACACCTCACCCTTATCGTACCAAACCAATCTTGATGATCGGCAAAAAGATTGTCCTGTCTCCAGTTTCCTGTCTCCTGTCTCCTGTCTCCTATTTTCCATATTCATCCTGATCGCGTTTTGCCCAATCTGCATTTTCAAACATATTCAACCCAGGGTCGACGTAAATACCATCACTCTTTTCACCATCGTGTTTGCGCAAAAAGTCGATGTCTATTTCGACACCCCACCCCGGTCCTTCGGGTAGTGCAAAGTGACCGTCTATCACTTCGGGATAAGGCGTGCCAGCTTGTTTGACATGTTCATCAGCAAAATCATTAAAGTGTTCCAAAATCTTGCCATTGCGAAGTGAAGCCATCAGGTGCAACGTGGCAACCGTTGTAATAATACCACCCACATTATGAGGCGCCACCATGACATTATAGGACTCTGCAGTAGAAGCAATCTTCTTGGTCTCCAGCAAACCACCACATTGATTGAGGTCGGGTTGAATAATATCGACCACACGCATCGGAAACAACTCGCGAAATTCTGCGGCCTTATACAAACGTTCCCCAGTCGCAATGGGAATCGACGTATGCTGAGCGACCTTTGTCAATGCACCTAAATCTTCTGGCCGTGTGGGTTCTTCAATCCACCCAGGCCGAAATTTCTCAATCTCCTTGGCCACTTCAATCGCTTGGTGTGCCGCAAAACGGCCATGCATCTCAATAAAAATTTGCACCCGATCACCTGCCACAGAATGCACCGCTTCGATCAAATCGATAGACTTAAAAAATTCATCACGCGTCAATTCCAAATTGCCATTGCCAAAAGGGTCAAACTTCATCCCCAAGTACCCTCGATCCACCACCTTTTGCGCCGCTTTGGCATATTCCTCAGGCGATCGTTCCACAGTATACCATCCATTGGCATAAGCCGGGATACGATCGGTCGTTTTGCCACCAATCAACTTATAAACAGGCTGTTTGGCCAACTTGCCAATACAATCCCAGCACGCCATTTCGATCAGGGCCAACCCCGTCATCACCACTTCACCTGGCACGCCAAAATCCAACAAGGTGAAACGACGATACATATCTTCAATGTCATACACATCGTGACCAATAAAATGCCGCTTGGTATCTTTCAAAAACTCCAATACCGTATGTGTCTTGCCCAACACCCGTGCTTCACCCACCCCACGCGTACCATCCTCTAACTCAATAAACACATAGGTCAAATTACGCCACGGCGTACCCAACACATACGTTTCATAACTTTTAATCTTCACGTTTTGTCCTCGCCTGTTTTTGTGTATTTGTTTTCTTATAAAGGATTCAGATTACAACTTATAAAACGAAATAGCCGTGTCTCTGTAGAAATGATGCAATTCGTCTTCCGAACATCCAGCAAGCACCTTGTCCAATGTGTCGACCCACAGGGGGTACTCTATTGCCAGTGTTGAAACGGGCCAGTCTCCACCATACATCAAACGATCAAAAGGAAAGGTACCAAATACATGATCGAGGTAGGGCCTTATTTCATCAAACGTCCAATTCTCATGGTCGGCCTCAGTCATCACGCCAGACACTTTGCATAACACATTGGGCAATTCGGCCAACTGCTTCAACTCTTCGCGCCACGGGTCAAACAAACCATCCTTAATACCCGGTTTGCCAATATGATCCAACACAAATTGCACATTGGGGCACTGTTTCACCAAAGCAATCGTATTGGCCAACTGCGGATGGAAAACACATAAGTCAAAACTCAAATCGAATTCACGCAGTGCTTGCACCCCCGCCACAAAGTCGGGTTGCACACAAAATCCAACAGATTCACCCTGAATCAAACGCCGAACACCTTTTACACCTGATACCTGTGCCAAAACTTCCAAATCAGCTTTCGCGGCATCTCCTTTATGCAAAGGCGCATGCGCCACGATTCCCTTAAGGCGAGGTTCTTCATCTTCGGCCAAAGAGGCCACCCACTTGGCTTCATCCAAAAATTGCGTGGCATCCAAGTCGCACTCTAAAAATACCATCTGGTCGACTTGAACATCACCACAATGTACACGATAATCTGATGGCAAAAATGCGCGGTTCAATTTCTCAGCATCCGCCAACCAGGGATAATTTAGATGCGTGGGGTCCCACAAATGCACGTGTGTATCTACAATAGGGAAATTAGGCATGTGCTCCTCCAAAGGACTTTCTATTCTGGGATCAGGGATATGCGTCAGGCATTTGCAACTGGCCGCTCAGGTCCCTCATCTCTCTACTGAATAAACATGGCATCGCCATAACTATAAAACCGGTACCGTTCTTGAACCGCTTCTTCATATGCACGCATCACAAAATCACGCCCAGCCAATGAAGAAATCAACATCAACAAAGTAGACTCGGGCAAGTGAAAATTGGTCACCATGCAGTCAACCAGTTTAAATACATAAGGCGAATAAATAAACAACCGCGTCCATCCCGATCCTTCGGACAAACGCCAACCATCACCATCTGCAACCGCAGCGGTCTCCAATGTTCTAACAGATGTCGTGCCCACCGCAATCACACGGCCACCATTTGCACGACACGTATTCACCACATCTGCAGCTTCGGAACTCACGTCCCAAAACTCAGCGTCCATTTCATGGTTCCGCACGTCATCCGTCGTTACGGGCTTAAAAGTGCCTGGCCCAACATGCAACACGATCCGCGCAATAGAAACACCCTTAGCTTGAATCTCGTCCAAAAGATCAGGCGTAAAATGCAAACCAGCTGTGGGCGCGGCAACAGACCCATCCGTCTCAGCGTAGACAGTTTGATACCGTTCGCGATCTGCGGCCGTATCTTCTCGGCGAATATAAGGTGGCAAAGGAATATGCCCTTGCTCAGCCAGCAAATCATCTAAAGACGTGGGTCCAACAAAACGCACTCTGCGATGCCCAGAATCCAACACCGCTTCGACAACAGCAATCAATTCAGATCCTTCAAATGCAATTTCAGTTCCTTCACGCAATCGCCGCCCCGGCCGAACCATCGCTTCCCAGCAATCGCCATCGGGCCGCAAAAGCAACATTTCAACAGCGCCTCCCGAACCTGGCCGA
>JABIFK010000304.1 GCA_018650745.1 Candidatus Latescibacterota bacterium
AGGGCTCGGCCCATTTCATGGTTGACGCTGGTTTGTAGGCTGAGGTCCAAAAAATATCGCGCCATAAATACCAAGGCCAAGGTGGTGCCCAACGAGAGACCGAGCAGTGCGCCAATGATGCGCCAACGCAGAGGAAAGGGTTTCATTGCGAGGGCTCCTGGAGCAGGTGGGGCAGGGCACTGGGGCGAAATTGGTACAAGGTGATCCAAGGGGTTGGTGGGTTAGATTTTCGGAATGAGAAAAAGAATTCGAGCAAGCTGCCCTTACGTAAAATTTTGAGCCATCGCCGGGTGCGTGCTTGTTGCTCGGGGGTAATGGGATTGATGTGAATGCGTGCTTGTAACGTGAGGACCTCATTGGGTAATTTGCGCCCAGTGAGCGCAATGCCTTGTATACGCGTAGCCGCTTGGCGGATTTCCTCGAAACTGGTTGATGTGAGTGTGTCGGGGGGGGGCGTTTGGCTGATGAGGCGATACTGACCTTCCCAAATGTCGTGTTCTAATTGTTTGTTGATTTCAAATTGAACGATTCGATTTTTGCGCGCCCCTAATAGTCGTAATTGTAATGCGATAGAAGCCGTCATGCCAGATTCGACAGCATGGATGTGATCTTGCGTAAAGGCAGAATCTATGCGAACATCTAACTTGAGTGTGTCCGATTGTACATAGACCTCCAACTGGCTTGTTGAGATCTGTTGCGCATATACGGGTGTCAAATATCCCATGATGAAAAAAAGGAAAATCGCCGCCCGTATTTTTATGTGATCATATGTACGCATCCCGTTCCCCACCCGCCTATAAATCGATGTTGATGCCACCAAATCGATGTGACTTGACGATCACCGTTCCCGTGCTGATTCCAAAGCTGATGTCTATTCTGTTGAACAGCAAGAACCCAATGCCCACAGAAAAGTCAGTATCTTCCTGATGTCTGTTGGTGTTTGGGATCGGACGTCTTAGGCCCCCCGCTTCGGCAAAAGCATAAGCACTGCCCAGGGGTTTGATGCGCAAATGATACAGCGCTTCGGCCATGAAAAATTGGGTGCCACCTTCGGGGCCAATGTCTCGCCTGTCTACACCTCTCAGTTGGTTTTCGCCATCGAGGTAGAAACGTTCATAAAAGGGAGGGGTACCCCAAATGAGACCGCCTCGACCTCCCAGTGAAAGCATATGGTTTGGGTAGAGTTGAATATGTCGATAGAGTTCTGTGCGCAAGCGAATGAAGTTGGAAACCGATCCTATCGCTTTTGTTGAAATGTCTAAGCGTGCCCCAAAATTAAAGCCTGGTTTCTGGCCCCAAATTGTGGTGGGTTGTTTGTGGAGTTCAAGGGTGACATATGAGAGGGCTTCTCGACCAATTTCAGATTCGATTTCATTGGCAAACAAACCCCCGTTGGTTAAAACAGTTGGTTTTTCAAATGCACCTACTTGAATGGCCTCAAAGGCATATTTAAAGATAAGCCGAAAGGCTCTTTGCGGAGAAGGGTGACCCAGCCCAAGGGAACCGCCAATGCGTTCGAGGTCATACCGCCCACGCACGTTCGCATCGGAACTGCGATAGAGGTCGCGGTCAGCAGAAGACCCAGAGACTTGGAGGTGGAAGGATTGATTGGATTTTAACACCAGAGGATCGGTGTACTGAAACCCCCAGCGCTTTAACCGCTCTCCCAACGTATATGCCGCACCCATAACTTTACCTGTGCCATTCAGGTTGGCATGGTGGGCGTCAGCAGAAAGGCCAAAACCATTGAGTTCGGTGTATTCAAGACTCAAGCCCAACCCACCAAACCGTTTTTCTTGAACATAAACCACCAAAATAGCTTGTCCCTTGTTGCTGCCGGGTTTGGCGTTGACCAAAACTGTTCGAAAAAGACTGAGCCGTTCGAGTACTTCTGTGCAGCGTTCCAAATCACCTTCTCGAAGTGGGGTACCCTGCTCGATGGGCAAGACCCGGCGGATGAGCTCAGCACGTGTTTTTTCATTGCCACGTACTTCAATCTTCTCAAGGGTGTGGCCTATGCCACCTTGCGCATAGAGGTTTTGTGGCAGCCCATGTAAGGCCGCGATAACAATAATGATGATCAGTGCGCGCATCAAAGAGACCTACCTGAAATTTGAGGTGTTTTTCAGGATAAAAGGCAAGAACCGTGCCTCAAGCACAGAAAGTACTTCCAATGCCTATATTTTTTCAAGTGATGTAAAAATAAGGTATTATATTGTGATCCGACAGCGAAACAGAGGTGTCCTAAGTGAAACGATAAGACAAGTGTTGTTTTTTTGCAACAGGATAAATCTGGCAAGAGGAAAAGGCAAGACGTGAGACGCAAAGTCAAAAACGATCTTCAGTAAGATATTGAGTTTTCGCACTTACTTTTACGTCTTGTCTCTTGCCAAATTTACTTTGAAAGGAATACATCATGTCAGATGTTTTGGTCGTGGGAATTAGCGGTGGATCTGCAGCTGGAAAAACAACGTTTACAACGGCGCTGGTCAAAGCCTTAGATCCGTTACCCGTCGTGACGTTAAATCAGGATCGGTACTTTCGAGATTGGGAAGATGTGCCAGAAGATCAACGGGAGGCAGCGCGCACATCAAATCATCCACGTGCTGTTTTATGGGAAACATTAACGGCCCATGTTAACGCGTTGAAGCAGGGCGAAGGCATCACGGTGCCCATACCTGGAACACGTGCAATGAAACGGGGAGAGACGCCCACAAACATTCAGAGCGGTCCCCTTATCGTTGTAGAAGGGCACTTGATTTTTAACCATGAACCCTTGCGTGCGTTGATGGATGTGAAGGTGTTCTTAGATGTGGACACGCATGAACGGGTGCTGCGACGTATGTTACGCGATACAACGAAAGGGAATATGAATTTGGAGCAAGCTGTTGCGTGGTATCGTCGAGATGTGATGCCCAATTACCCCGTGCATACCGAGCCTACACGTAAGTTTGCAGATCTGATTGTGCCTTTTGAAGGTGAGGTAGACCGTGCAATTGAAGTGGTTGCCAATGGCATTCGGGGGATGGTGACGAAAGCGGGTTAATCCATAAGTCGGGCGTTATATTGACGGGCAGAGTTCCTGAACCGGTTGCCCACGCCGGTCTTTGCAATCATTGTGTTTGCCAGATTAGGATGTCAGACGGAGAGGTGGCGGGATATATTTCGTCGCCTGGTTTGTACTTCGATTCACCAGAGACCAATATGCGAATGTGTTCGCCCGCCCAAGTTACTAGCAATATGGTGGCGGGGCCCATGTCTTCAACACCCTTAATTTGCGCGGGTGTTCGGCCGCCCTGTGTAGATATGACTTCTGGACGAATACCTAAGGTGGCTTTTCTCTGGTTGGTTTCTGCTGGCATAATAGAGGTACCAAATTGGGTTTGCCAATGTCCATTGGTGCTGTGTACTTGGATCAAGTTGATCGGTGGATAACCCAATTGACGGGCAATATCTGGTGTTTTGGGATGGCTGTAAATTTCCTTTGGAGAACCTGTTTGCAAGATACGACCTTCAGATAAAACGACGATGCGATCCGCCATAGACAAGGCTTCTGTTTGGTCGTGCGTCACATAGATCATGGGCGTGCGCAAATCCCGTTGCAAACGAATGATTTCTACACGCAAGGTTTCGCGCAATTTGGCATCAAGGTTTGTAAGGGGTTCGTCCATCAGAAAGAGTTGGGGGCGACGTACAATGGCCCGACCAATGGCCACCCGTTGCATTTCACCACCCGATAAGCGGTTTGCTGGCCGATCCAAGAGTGTTGTTATATGCAGAATTTGGGCGGTCTCGTTGACTTGCTTGCCTATCTCGTCTTCTGTGAAGTTTCGGCCCGGTGCACGCAGAGGGAATGCGAGATTCTCTCTAACCGTTTTGTTAGGGTAGAGTGAGAAATTTTGGAAGACCAGCGCCACATCACGCTGGGCGGGCGTGGATGCGGTGATGTCTTTGTTGTAGAGGGTGAGATGGCCTTTATCTGGGTTTTCCAATCCGGCAATGGTTCTCAATAGCGTAGTTTTGCCAGCTCCTGTTGGGCCAAGAACAACCAAGAGCTCATTTTCAAGTACCTCGAATGTGATGTCCGAGAGTGCTTGAATGGAACCAAATCGCTTACCAACGTCTGTGAGTGTAAGAATTGGTGCACTCATAAGATGGCATGCCCTGTTTTTGGGGCAAACAGTCGAATTTCGTTCTGTTTAAATGCAATCTGAATGTTGTCTTTTGGAGAGAGTGTCACAGAAAGGGGTGTGCGCATGGTCAGATTGCCCATTGGCGTGTCTAAGTGGATGTCGTGATGGCTGCCGTGATATTCTATGATAGAAACTCGGGCACTTATGCCCTTGTCTGTTGGATAGATAAATTCTGGGCGTATGCCCAAAGTAAGGGGACCGGTGTATGCCAGTGATGGGATCGCGATTTCTGCAGAAGACGCTTTGAATAGGCCTTGTTCTTGTGAGGATATTTTGCCTTCAATGAGATTCATGCCTGGGCTTCCGACAAAATTTGCCACAAAAAGGTCTGCTGGGTAGTGGTAAATTTCGCTGGGCGTGCCGGTTTGCCGTATATGACCGCTTTCCATCACAACGATACGATCCGCCAAACTCATTGCTTCTTCTTGATCGTGGGTCACGTAGATGGCTGTAACGCCTAGTGCAAGTTGTTGAGACCGAATAAATTCTCGTAATGCCAGCCGATGATCTGCATCTAGGGTGCCTAAAGGTTCATCCATAAGGTAAATATCGGGTTGGCGCACCATTGCGCGGGCAAGTGACACGCGTTGTTGGTCTCCACCGCTCAGTTGGCCCGGATGTCGGTCAAGCAAATGTTCAATGCCCAATGATTTTGAAACCCGCAAGAGTGTTGTTTGCATCTCTTGTTTGCATTGGCCAAGGTTTTCAAGTGGGAAGGCGATGTTTTGATGCACCGTCATGTGTGGGTAGAGTGCGTAAAATTGAAAAACAAATCCAATGTCTCGTTTTGAAGCCGGGTGATGGGTAATCTCTTTTTTTGCGAGGGTGATCTGACCATCGGTGGGCATCTCTAGCCCTGCAATCATGCGCAATGTGGTGGTTTTTCCACACCCTGAGGGCCCTAACAATACGATAAACTCACCTTCTTGAACATCTAGGTCAATACCCCGAACTGCGTGTGTGCCATCGGGATACGTCTTGTGAAGGTTTTTGAGTTGTAGAAAAGGCATCGTTACCTGTCATCCGAAATAATCACGTGGGATGTCACAATATGTAATACGGTCGCCAGAAGCGTTACAAAGAACCCCATTCTTAATCCACCTACCCAATAGGGTTGAAAGATGGCAATGATGCCAACCAGTATTCCAATTTGTGCAATCTTATCCAAAATAATAATCATTGTTTAATCGTCCCAAAGGTTACACCGCGTAAGAGGTGGTTACGCACAAGAACGGTGAAAATGACAATGGGGAGTGCAAAAATTAACACACCCGCAGCTATCTGTGGCCAAGGTATGCCTTGTATGTTGCCTTGCAAGCCTGCGAAATACACGGGCACTGTGACCGCATGGGCATTGTTCAGGGCAAGGGCAAATCCATATTCATTCCACGCAGAGATCATGCAAAAGACTGCTGTGACGGCCATGCCTGTTGCCGATTGTGGGAGAATGATTTTGTAAAAGGCTTGAAAACGTGTGTAACCATCGACCAGAGCCGCTTCTTCATAGGCACGTGGCATATCATCGATGAACCCTTTCATGAGCCATACGGCTAAGGACAGGTTGAATGCCGTGTATAACAAGATGAGCCCCAAATGCGTATTGGGCAGATCAAACTGCCGATACATCATCAGCACAGGAACAACCACAGCCAGTGGGGGGAGAAAACGTGTTGAAAGGATAAAAAAGAGCCAATCTTGTGCACCTCTAATTTGAAATCGGCTGAATCCATATGCGCATCCTGTACCAAGTGCAACGGAGGCCAGTGTACTCAAAAGGCCAATGATCAGACTGTTATTCAAATAATGCAAAAATGAGTAGGCACTGCCAGAACTTGGAATCGCTAATTTCTGATAAGCGTTTAAAGATGCCGAGAAATGGAGATTGCCTACGGGCACGTATTCTTTTGTACTGGGGATAATAGTTGCTGTTGAGTTGATGGCAGCAGTTTGTGTTTTAAGTGAGGTCACACCCAGCCAAATCAATGGTGTTGTCGCCAAAAGAAAATAGGGGACGAGTATGAACCAGCGTATGTGTTTCATGAGGTACGCCCTTGTTTTTGTGGGGCAGCAGTCATGTATCGAATAAACATGCTGGACAGCGCAATGATGATGACCAAAATAACAAGTCCATAGGCACTGCCCAAGCCCGTTTTGTAGCTGCGAAACATCGTTTGGTAGAGCAAGGCGCTTAAGGTTTGGGTGGCATGGTCATTGGGCCCGGTAATAGACATGACCAAGTCAAATTGCTTGAGTGCATCGGTGGTTCGAAAGAGCACCGCTAGAAAAAGCAAGGGCGAACACAACGGGAGTGTAATGCGCCTAAAAGTGGTCCAAGTGGACGCGCGATCAATGGCTGCTGCTTCATAGAGGTGCTTTGGCACGGCATTGAGCCCAGCCAATGAGATGAGCATCATAAAAGGTGTCCACATCCAAATATCAATCATCAATATGGAAATGAGTTTGAGATCTGGGTCGGTGAGCCATTGGGGTTGAGGCCATGCAAAAAGTGCGATGATTTGATTGAGCACACCATAATGTCCGTTGAGAATAAAATTCCAGTAGAGACCCATCACGGCGGGTGAGAGCATCATTGGGATCAGGAGAAATGTTAAGACAACTGTTTTGCCACGAAATGGGAGGTGTATGCTCAAGGCAAGTGTGAAGCCCAGCAGCAGTTCTATGGAAACAGCCAGCACAACAAACATGCCTGTAGTTCGCAATGCAGACGCATAGTGTGGATCGTCAAAGACGATGCCAAAGTTGCGTGTACCGATAAATTCAATCAATCCGCCGCTGAGTTCTGCATCTGTAAAGCTGAGATAAATATTATAGAAGAGGGGGAATATGTTGAAGAGGATCAAGAAGATCAATGCTGGGGCAACAAAGCCGTATTTGATGGGTTGGTTTTGCATGGGCTTAACGCAGATAATAGTTGGGTTTGAAATATGGAGACCGCATAGTATAATGTGAGCATTGCGTTGTGTCAATCACTTGAAATTGAGAA
>JABIFK010000340.1 GCA_018650745.1 Candidatus Latescibacterota bacterium
AGAGCCCCCAAGAACTTGCCCAGAGGCGTAACCGGAAAAATATCTCCGTAACCAACCGTCGTCAACGTCACAATACCCCACCACATGGTAGCAGGGATGCTCGAAAAGTTATCGGGTTGCGCTTTGTGCTCCACAAAATACATCAGACTTGAAACCGACACCAACATGATAGACAACACAAAAACGACAACATAGAGTTCTTCTCGCTTATACCAAAGCACCTGCCCAAACAATCTCATAGAGCGTGAATAACGACCTAATTTAAACAACCGAAACAGACGCAACAGTCTCAGAGGCAAAGTGAAATTTGCAGACACAGTAAAAAACAAAACTAAGAAATAAGGGAAGATTGCAACCAAGTCTATTAAAGCCAAAGGCGTTTTCATAAAACGCAAACGGCCGTAGATGGCATGGCCATATTTCGAATCAGCAGTACAAGACCAAATACGCAAAGCATATTCGACACTAAAAATAAAGACTGACACCATTTCAAACAGCTCAAACCATTTGTGATATGCCCTCTGATAATCATCCACCGTCTCAACAACAACCAGCCCCACATTAAGTAAGATTAAACCTAAAATAAAAATATCGAAAACCAAACTGGCAAGATCGCCTTGGGTCGCCTTTTCCATAACGACATACACACGTCTTTTCATATTCTATAACCTCCAAGGCGATAATAATGGCAACAGGCAGTATTGACAAGTTCTTTTCGCATGCCTTGACAACCTAAACCAGACGCACTATACTTCGATTCAACAAAAGGAGAAATAAACGTGACAGAGATGCTCAAGAGTCCAGTTGCCCGCGTTTTAGGTGCCATCTTATTGGCTTGTTTTGCCATCACAGTTTTGCCTGCAAATAAAGATGCCGTCATCAATCAGCAGATCCGCCATAGTATACCCAAACTGGCATCAAAGTTGGGAACAGGGCCTTGGTCATTGGCTCCGGATACATCCCCAGCCCACCAGAACGCATTCGGAGAAGCCCAATCACAAAGAGCATCTCAGCCCACGGGAACGGCTGCGATCGTTTTCTCCATTGAGTCACAAACCAACGGCCTGCTCCTGCGCGCAACACAAAGCCCAGATACCACACAAGAAAAATTCCTGCCTCAAATCACCAACTGGAGTTTGCTGCCCCCTGTCTTGGCTATCTTGGTTGCAATGATCAGTGGACGACTCATATTGGGCTTGTCTCTCGCCATTTTTTCGGGTAGCATACTCTCCCTCGCAGGTAGCCTCCCCTTTTACCAATTGCCTTTTTTTGCTATTTCAAAATCGCTCATCACCTACGTTTGGTCCCCACTTGAGAGTTCGTTTCAGCTCTACATTCTTGCATTCACTGCTGGGCTTATTGGTATGGTTCGTGTCACAACCCTCTCTGGTGGAAACCGAGGCATAGCAGATTTACTCGCCGCACGTGCCGCCGGTGCACGCTCCACACGCCTCGCTGCGTTTTTTATGGGCTTGGCTATATTCTTTGACGACTATGCAAACACCATTGTCGTAGGCTCTACCTTACGTCCGATTGCAGATCGCTTTCGAGTCTCACGAGAAAAACTCGCTTATATCGTTGACTCGACGGCAGCTCCCATCGCCGGCGTTGCCCTCATCAGCACTTGGATTGGTTATGAAGTCAGCCTATTTCAGGACCTCATGGAAGAACTCAACACAGGCATGTCTGGCTACGAACTCTTTTTTAATGCCCTTCCTATGCGCTTCTACTGTCTTCTCACTTTGGCATTCGTATTTTTATCATCCTATCTACAGCGTGATTATGGCACCATGCTCAAGGCAGAACAACGTGCCTTTTCAACAGGCCAGGTTCTACGTCCTGGTGCTACCCCCATGACTGGCCGCGCCAATGACGAAATTCAACCCGCCGAAGGCATTGAAGCTGTCTGGTGGGCTGCGATGGTTCCTGTGGCCATTGTCATCCTTTTTGTTATTGGGGGGATGGTTTATGACACTGCGCAAAACGAAGCTGTTCTGACGGCACAACAGAACTATGGCATTTTCAGTACGCAATACTGGACGGCCACATTTTCAAATGCGGACACGGCCAGAGTCCTTTTCATCGCATCTATTGCAGGATCGATCATTGCGGTTCTCATTGCCATAACCCGCAAGCACAGCCAAAGCCAACAACGCACCATCACCTTAATCGATGCTCTAACCACGTGGGCCAAAGGCATTGTGGGGGTGTGGTATGCCATTGCGATCCTGATTCTTGCGTGGGCCATCAAGGAAGTTTGTACCGATGTGGGCACATCTACCTATCTCACCGCAGCTCTTTCGCCCTTTGTATCGCCTCTCTTATTGCCCTTGTTGATATTCCTTTTGGCATCGGTCGTCGCATTTTCTATTGGCACGTCCTGGACCACAATGGCCATTTTAATCCCCACAGTTGTCCCACTCGCCCATGCTTTGGGTGGATTGCCACTCACGATATTAGCCGCAGCAGCAGTACTTGATGGAGCCATTTTTGGCGATCATTGCTCACCCATCAGTGACACCACGGTCATGTCCAGTATCGCCTCATCGTGTGATCATTTGGACCATGTCAAAACACAACTGCCCTATGCCTTGACCACTATGAGCTTGGCAGGACTGTTTGGTTATTTGGGCACAGCAGGCATTTACCCAAGCTGGGTTGGTCTTTTATTAGGCCTCATTGCCATCCCAATCATTCTACTGACCATTGGCAAAGACCCTGAGCAACCTGCTCAAAACTGAGTTTTCGGATTGAAAGAATCTCTATATCCTCTTATCAGAACACGAAAAAACTCGACAATGGGATCCCATTGTCGAGTTTTCACTTTTGAGTGATAGACATCTCACCAACCTGCCTAAGTATCTCCCAAAAGCTTTTGCGCATTTTGAAAGGTGATCTTATCGAATGCCTCTTGAGGCAAGTTAAGACTTTGCAAATAATCCATTAACCTCGTATCGAAATAATCCCTTCCAAATATGAGCTTCTCTTGAAACTCAATCAGAAATGCCCGCCCAAATGCTTCATCTCGGCTTATTGCTGTCAAAGCTGATCCAGCTGATAAGTCTGCATAGAGATTGTCGTATGCCCTCAACATAGTAGAGACCTTTCCTCCGGGTTCGACGGGACCTTTTGGATAAGCTTCCTTATCGAACTTATCGTCACCCGAAATGTGCGCCCAAAAACCTGGGGCATGTCCAATAAATGCAGTGTCAGGACAGGCCACAACCGCCCGTTCAAACGACTCAATATTGCCACCATACCACCAGTTGGGTCGCGGGTAATCTCCCTTGCCATGATCAATCGGATAGTCCAAGTGAATCGTAATGGGCAACTTCATATCCCCACAAGCCTGATACAATCGAATCGCGTCGGGATCGTCAAACATCACCCGAACCTTTAGTTCACTGGCAACGCGAATGCCGTGAATTTCCACAGCAGCTTTTAAGCGGTCAATCGCGTCGGGCCGTTTGGGATGTGGCATATATCCCAAAATAAACTTATCTGGGGCTTGTCGTCCAACTTGCAACACATCCTCTAATGGAATACCCCAACCGCCCGGTGGCAAAACCTTGTGATAAGATGGGCTGTATTCATTTTCAGGCACTTCCCATGAAAACAACCACATCTGGTCGATATTTTGCTCTTCCATATTTTGCAAAATCTTCTCGGCATCATACCCGTGCCAATTGGGGTGATTATGTGCATCTATTAACATGATAGACCTCTAAAAATGTGTAAAAGTTGCGAATGTTACCCAAACTATGCCGTTAGAGAACGTACTTAAATCAAGTAATCACCATCTTTGATCACTTCACGTGCGTTGCCATTCTCTCCGACCAGCACCAACGATGCAACCTGAATTGGGCTGTCTTTTGCATAGACGATATCTTGATGTTCGATATTTTCGGGCGACGAAAAGTCCTCAGGAGCGACCACGCCGCCTAAATGCTCACTGCGCCCATAGGCCCAATGGAATCCTGCCTTTTCATCTTCTAATACATTGCCCCAAACCACGGCCTCTGCATTACAGCCCAAGGCCAACTCAGCAATGTTTCGACGCATGGGATCCACTTCAAAAAACGTCCGCAATTCACCTGCCTTAGGTTCATCGCCAGAAACCGTTACAATACGATTGTTCTCCACGTGAAAAAGAACTTGATCGTTGCCAAAGGACACAGGGATTTCACCTTCGGTTCGGCTTGCCTCCCCATCTCTCTCGCCTTCGTAAGGCACTTGAAAGCTTTCTCCACTTGGTAAGTTGATAATGGGAAAACCACTTTTTCCGCGTGGCAATTGCCCATCATCCATTTTGGCCTCACGAAAACGCAAGTCCACTTGCCATTTGTGTCCCGTTGAGAATGTGACATGTGCCATCTCGGCCTCGGCCAGTGCATTTTTCAAAATTTTGCAACGACGCGCAACCTCGGCATAGTCTGCAGCGAGTGCAGTCTTTTCCATACGCCTGGCCACTTGGGGCAACGAGGCCGCACGAAAGTCATCGTGATCAGTTGCCCAAGCAGACAGGGGGGCCGTCGCCGAGTATTGGGTCAAAGCAAGTGCAAGGGTTGCTTTCTCAAGTGCCGCACGCAATGCCATTGGATCGCCTGCCTCAAGCGGTAGATTGGCATTGTGTGCACCTGAAGCAGGAAAAGACACCAATGGCAAAACATCAAAACCAACATCTTTTGCCAATACCTCCCAGCCAGCTTGCCACTCAATTGCCATATCACGACGTTCTCGCCACAGATCGTGATCGGTATACTCACCATGCGGAACATCGACCAACACAACCACACATTCATCAGATTCAGGATGAAATACATCAACAAACAACTTCTGCAAATCCAAAGCCATATCCCCACCTTTACCCAACAGAATTTACAAAGTGTCCAAAAGTGCACGCACGTCGCGCACCCCTTTAAGCATGAGTTCAGGTGAACCCCAATGTTCAATGCTCGCAGCACCGGTATACCCATCGGACAAAACCTGTTTGATCAAATCAACATATTGCAGATCGCTGTTGCGAATGGGATTCAGTTCTTTGTCATCATTGGGTTTGATGTGCAAATGAGTCATGCGATCTTTAATAAGGCTGTATCCATCAGGCATAGCATTTTCACCACAACTGATCCCATTGTTAACATCCCAACAAAAACTAAAACCGGGCGAATCACCCAGAGCAGTTGCCACTTCCAAGGCTTCTGCACAACTCCCAGCCAAACATGCCCCTTCATTTTCCAATGAAAACGTCACACCTTCTTGTGCGGCCAAGTTCACTATGGGCGTTAAAAATGGCACAAGGGTATCGAGATAGTTCGTCACACCTGGGCGATTTGTACGGTCACCTGACTTGCGATTGGGATTCCAAAAGGCAAACCCCCGAATAACTGTAGTATCAAAAGCCTTTGCCAGTTCAACCATGCGTTCAAACATTTTTTGATGCTCTGCCAGTTCTTCTGGATTATCATGTGCGCACTTACCTACAGGAGACCCCACGCTCAGAATTTTTACATTGTATTTGGCCAACACATCTTGAACGCGCTTTACTTCATCGTCATCAATTTGCTGAACGCGCTTGCCCCAGATCCCCCCGCGCAACTCAATACCCGTTGCTCCTGCTTCAACACCCAAACGAACAGCTTCATCAAAGTCTTCTTTGTCCACTTCATCTGCAAAATATGCCAATTCCATACCTACTCCCTCACGCGATAAACCCTTCCATTTTAGCAACGCGCAAAAACCTTGCACCATCGCCCTCAAGTTTTACATAAAGTACCACATCCCACCTCCCTGTCAAGAAACACATCACCCGACCACGCAACTCATTTTTTCGTTTTTCATTTTCCATTTTTCATTATCATGCCAGTATGAATGAACACCTTAGATCAAAGATACTCAACACATCTCCAGTTCCCACTGGCGTCAAGAAGTCTGCAATTGCACGTTTGCAGTTGCGGCTCAAGGGTTTGGCTAAAATTGTCCCTCCACCAGACTATGATCGATACGTACGATCAAAGGTGTGGAGAATAAAACGACAGAAATTCCTCGATCACTGCATGAATCAATGCCAACTTTGTAACAGCAAAGAGCATCTTCATGTTCACCACCTACATTACCAAACGGTAGGAACTGAAACAGCTGAAGATGTGGTTGTGTGCTGTAGGCGCTGCCACTTCATTGAACATTTGCCACACAATGACGACCCAAAGTGGGCAGGTACCGCGCCTGCACAACATATCAAAAAGCCAACCCCATAATTGTAGCCTTGTCGCCTGGAGTTCAACATGTCTAAACCCAACGTCATCATCATCACCACCCACGATACCGGACGTCATTTTGGCTGCTATGGCATCGACACAGTACACACCCCAGCAATTGACGCCATTGCAGAAGACGGCTGTAAATTCACCAATTATTTTCCCACGAGCCCAGTGTGCAGTCCAAGCCGAGGTTGTATGCTCACGGGCCGTTACCCACAAAGCAACGGCCTGATTGGCCTCACGCACTCACCTTGGGACTGGTCCTTTAATGAAGGTGAGCAACATCTCTCTCATATTATGCGCGACGCCGGATACCACACGGCTCTCTTCGGCATCCAGCACGAATCGTCCAACGTTGACGAATTGGGCTTCGAATCGAAGCACGCGCAAAGAGGCCCCGGCGTCACCCGCACAGCATTAGACATCGCCGGGTCTTTGGCCGACTTCCTAAAATCAAATGATGCTTCAGATCCATTTTATGCACAAGTGGGTTTCTTTGAAACCCATCGCCCGCATGACTTTGGCAATGTAGAATCTGACGACAGCAAAGGGATCTATGTGCCGCCCTATTTGGTAGATGACGCAACCTCTCGACAAGAGCTGGCCGTCCAACAAGGTGCTGTGCGCCGCGTGAATGATGCCGTGCAGATTATCACCGATGCCCTTAAAGAAAGTGGTCATGAGGACAATACCATTCTCGTTTTTACAGTAGATCACGGCATTGAATTCCCGCGTGCGAAATGGTTCTGTTACGATCCAGGAATAGAAATTGCGCTCATCATGCGCTGGCCAAAAGGCGGTATCAAAGATGGGCAAGTATGTGACAACCTCTTAAGCAATGTCGATTTCTTACCCACACTTATGAATTTGATAGATGAACCTATTCCCGATAATATCGAGGGCATCAGTTTCAAATCCGTACTTACTGACTCAAAGGCCCCCCAAACACGCGATGCGGTCTTCTCCGTATTTCAGGGCAGCGACGCGCGCAGCGTGAGGACGAATCGATACAAACTCATTCGCAACTTTGCCCCGCGCCGGATCCTCGACTTCCCCGTAAACATGACCAACACACCTCGCTCCCGCATCAAATTGCCAGTCGTTGAACTCTACGACCTAGAAGAAGACCCCAACGAATTCGACAACGTCGCAACAAATCCAGCCTACAAAGAGATCTATACAGAACTCTCGAATCTGCTGTGGGACTGGATGGAAGAAGTGGATGACCCCTCGCTCAAAAGCCCTATCCCAACTCCGTATTATTACGAAGCTGTCGAAGAATACCACCAGAGAAAGGATGCATAATGCCCAAGGGAAAAATTGTAAATCTGGCACTTGTCGGATGTGGCGGCATAGCCGGCGCGCACTTAAGCCGGTATGAAACCCTCATAGACAGCGGTGAAAATCGCTTTCGCATTGTGGCTGCCGTTGACAGTGATATCAGCCGCGCCAAAGCATTTGCAGACCGCATCAACGCCAAAACAGGTTGGCATGTGAACACCTATCGCAGTGTAGAACAACTGCTCAATAGTGAACCCAATCTCGATGGCGCAGACATCTGTAGTCCACACGGCCTCCACCACGTACTTGGGTGCGACTTGCTCAAAGGTGGCGTCAACATTATATGTGAGAAGCCCATTGGTGTAACCGTCAAAGCCAGCAAAAAAATCATCGCAGCAGCGAAACGGTATAAGAAGATCGCTGCCAATGCCGAGCAGTGCCGCAGAAGTGTTGGGCAACGCACCATTCACTGGGCTTTTGACAGTGGCCTATTGGGCACACCGCGGATGTGGTACGCCATCCGCTCCAGCTGGGAAGACCCAGCAGACTACCCCAATTGGCACTGGCGCGTAGATCGCAAACTTGGCGGATGTGGTATGGTCATGGACAGTGGCGCGCACTGGGTGGATACGATGCGCTATTGGTTTGGCGAAATCGACAGCGTGTATGCACGGGTCGAGCAGATGGAAAAGCGCCCGCATAGAAAGGGTGACAAACTGGTTGCTGACTCCCGTGAAGACTTTTGGACCAGCATCTTCAATTTCAAGAGCGGTGTCATTGGCACATGGTCATGGACCATCAGCGCACCC